>JAISJY010000163.1 GCA_031261365.1 Caryophanales bacterium
ATTAAATTAAATAAAACTAAGATAATTAAACTTTATTCTAGAATCGTTTTTAATAGTTAAATATTCTTCATTTATTAATTCAACATTTTGAAGAAGGGTAATGTCATTTAAATTGATAGTAGAAGTTTGATATTCTTTGTCTTTATAAGCTAAAGGATTAAAAGCAAAAATCTCTAATAAAAGAATAGCTAAAGCCGTGATAGAATAATACTTTTTCTTATTTAAAAATAGTAAACTAGTACCACCGACTATATAAAATATCAAATGAGCAAACATTGTTATTTCTTTAAAAAATATAAAGAGAATTAAATTAAATAAAACTAAGATAATTAAACAAATAAGAACTTTTAAACAAAGATAAAACTTAAACTTTTCTTTGTAACTCATTAAAAAAAGGAAAATGATAGAAATGACTAAATAAGCAATAATCCCATATAACATATTTTCTCCTTTGAATAATCTAGTTTATTATACCATTAGTTATTAAATAATAAAATTAGGAATGATAGTTTCCTAATAATGTGGTATTATTTAATTAAGTTAATATTGGAGGGGAGTTAAAAATGGAAAGGATTAAAAAGAATGTTTTTAAGATTATCGCGGTTATTATTGCTTTAATAGATAGGTATTCCAATTGGAATTGGCATGGTTCACTCATGGTATAAACCAAAAAATGTAATTTTTGGAGCTGCTTTATGCTTTATTTTATTAGGTTTATTTATATTTTTTATAGACCCAAAGATAAAGAAAGGTAGAAGAATAGTATCTATTATTATTTTAGTTTTAGGTGTTGGAGCAAGTTTCTTAATTGGATATAGAGGCGGTGATCCAAGTTCTCCATGGATTTGGAACAATAAAGTTGATATATTGTGGATTCTTGAGCCTTGGATAGAATGGGTTGATATGATAATTCCACTTATTTTATTCCCGCTTTTATCATTAACCTTATGGTTTTATGATTATAAGTTAACAAAATTACAGCAAGTAAGTGACAACAAACAAGAAGAACACATTTCATAAATAACCATAGTAAATAAGTTTGAACAAATGCCTTGTTTTCTTAACTCCTTTTATTTTCAAAACAAATAGAGACAAAAAAGATTATAATACTATTATAAGAATGAAAAGGTGAGTATTATGAAAAAAGCAAATAAACCAAAAATCAATTTAACAATCGCTATCTTAATAAGTGCAGTCGTCTATTTAGCTTTGTCTTTAACTTTAATCTTGTTGCTTCCTCAAGTCTTAATAGTTATTTTAATCACACTTTTAACTATCTGTTTAACAGCTACTATTCTAACTTTAATTAATTATTATCTTGTTAAACCTTTAAAACAAATTACTTTAGCAAGTAAAACATATTTATCAGAGGGAGATTATTATCCTGTTAATTGTTCTGCTCCTTATTTATTACAGTTACAAGAGGCTATTAAAACTATTGAAAAGAAAGTTAATGTTCTAGTTGATTTTACTAAAGACCAACATGATAATTTAGTTCATGAAATTAACTCCAAAGAAAAGTTTTTTGCTGAGGCAATTAAAGAGATAATCAAAAAATTAGCTGGTTTTAAAACTAGAATAAAGTTTGAAGATGCTGAAAATATTCAAGAAGATGTAGATATTATCAATGATTTATTACACCGTATGAAAAAAGAAATAAAGTTAAATGAGGTGGAAGAATTAGATGAAACAAATCCAAATATAATTGATTTATCAGAAAAAACAATTTTAGTAGTTGATGATATAGATATTAATAGGTCTATCTTAATTGAAACCTTAAAACTAGGAAATGCTAAAGTTATTGATGTAGAAAATGGTCAAATAGCAGTTGATACCTTTGCTAAAGATTATCAAACAATTGATTTAATTTTAATGGATATTAGAATGCCTGTTATGGATGGTTATGAGGCTACTAGAATTATAAGAACTTTAAATGAAAAAGGAAAAGTAATACCAATTATTGCAGTTTCTGCTCATCTATATCAAAAAGATATTTATAAAGCTTTTGATGCAGGTATGACAGACCATTTACCAAAGCCGATAGATGTTAGTAAACTTTACGAAATAATCGCTAGGAATATAAAATGAAAATAGATAATAAAAAAGTAATTTCCATAATTGTTCCTTGTTATAATGAAGAAGAAGTGCTTCCCCTTTATTATAATGAAACGGTAAAAGTATTAAATGAAATGAAGGTTTCTTATGAAATTATTTTTGTTGATGATGGTAGCAAAGATAAAACAAAAGAAGTAATTAAAGGTTTTGCTAAAATAAATAAAAATATAAAATATCTAATCTTTTCTAGAAACTTTGGTAAAGAAGGTGCTTTATATGCTGGTTTAGAAAACAGTTGTGGTGAATATGTAGTCGTGATGGATGCTGACTTACAAGACCCACCAGAACTATTAAAAAGTATGTATAGTATTTTACAAGAAGGTCAATATGACTGTGTAGGGACAAGAAGAATAACTAGAAAAGGTGAGCCAAAAATAAGATCTTTCTTTGCTAATGGTTTTTATAAACTAATAAATAAAATGTCTAAAACTAAAATAGTTAATGGAGCAAGAGACTTTAGAATGATGAGCAGAACAATGGTTAAAGGTATTTTATCTTTAAAAGAATATAATAGATTTTCTAAAGGTATATTTTCTTGGGTCGGTTTTGAAACAAAATGGTTAGAATATGAAAATATAGAAAGAAAAGCAGGGAAAACAAAATGGTCATTTGGTAAATTGTTTAAGTATTCAATGGATGGCTTTTTAGGTTTTACAACTGCTCCTTTAGCTATTGCTTCTTTTTTAGGAACTCTCTTTTCTATTATTGCTTTTTTAGGAATTATTGCGATTTTTATTAGAGCCTTAGTTGACCCTTCTGCTTCTATTGATGGTTGGGCTTCTACCATTTGTATTATTGGTTTCTTAGGAGGTATTCAGTTATTAACTATTGGAATATTGGGGCAATATATGTCAAAAACTTATTTAGAAACTAAAAATCGTCCTATCTATATTAGTAAGGAAAGTAACATTGAAAAAGATGAGCTATAAAATATTAGTTTATGATACCAAGCCTTATGATAAGGAGTATTTTGAATTATTAAAAGATGAGAGATTTAATATCAAATATTTAGATGCCAAGTTAGATAATCAAACAGCTTATTTAGCTAAAGGTTATGATGCAATTTGTATTTTTGTTAATGAATATGTTGATAAAGAAATAATAGATATTTTGCTTTCTTTTAATATTAAACTTATAGCTTTAAGAAGTGCTGGTTTTAATAATGTTGATTTGAAATATGCTTTCAATAAGATTCATATTGTTAGAGTTCCAGCCTATTCTCCTTATGCAGTTGCCGAGTATGCAATGGCTTTATTATTAACTCTTAATAGAAAAACAAATAAATCATATATTAGAGTTAGAGAACATAATTTTTCTTTAATAGGTTTAACAGGATTTGATTTAAAAAATAAAACAATTGGAGTTATTGGAACAGGTAAAATTGGTCGTATTTTTATTGATATTTGTTTAGGCTTTGGCTGTAAAGTTTTAGCTTATGATTTATTTCCTTATCAAGATGATAGAATAACTTTTACTACTTTAGAACATTTATATAAAGACTCTGATATTATTTCTTTACACATTCCTTTAAGTAAAGAAACTCAACATTTAATAAATAAAAATTCTATGGCTTTAATGAAGGATGGTGTCTATATTATCAACACATCTAGGGGTGCTTTAGTTAATTCTCTGGATTTGCTTAATAATTTAAAAAGTAAAAAAATAGGTGGTGTTGCTTTAGATGTTTATGAAGAAGAAGCTAATTTATTCTTTGAAGATTTAAGTTATGAAATAATAGATGATGAAATAATAACCCAATTAATATCTTTGCCAAACACTTTAATAACTTCACATCAAGCATTTTTAACCAAGGAAGCTTTAACTAATATTGTTAAAACAACTTTAGATAATGTTATAGAGTTTTTTGAAAAAGATACTTTAGTTAATGAGGTTTGTTACCAATGTTCTAAAAAAGGTAATTGTGCTAAAAAAGGTCGCTGTTTTTAAAGGAGGAATATGTTAAATTTTAATTATCAAAGTAAAACAAGAATGATTTTTGGTAAAGGTGAAGAAGAGAAAATAGGACAATATCTTCGGGCTTATACCGATATTAAAAAAGTCTTATTACATTATGGTTCCCAGTCTATAAAAAGAACAGGACTTTATCAAAAGGTTTTAAACTCTTTACAAAAAGAAGGTATAGAAATAGTTGAATTGGGAGGGGTAGTTCCTAACCCTCGTATTAGTTTAGTTAGAGAAGGAATTAAAATGGCTCGAGAAGCTAAAGTTGATTTAATTTTAGCAGTTGGTGGGGGGAGTGTTATTGATTCTGGTAAGGCAATAGCAGCTGGTTATTATTATGAAGGTGATATTTGGCAAGCTTATAGTCTTGATAAAGCAGTTAGTAAAGCTTTACCTGTGGCAACTATTTTAACTATTCCAGCAGCTGGAAGTGAATCTAGTAATTCTTCAGTTATTACTAATGATGAAACAAATGAGAAAAAAGGATTACACGGTTCAAGTATGGTGCCTCTATTATCTATTGTTAATCCTGAATTGTTTTTTACTTTACCTAAACATCAAATTGCTTATGGAATAACTGATATGATGTCACATATCTTTGAAAGATATTTTTCTAATAGTAAAGATACAGCTTTAAGTGATGCTATCAGCGAAGCAGTTTTAAGAACTATTATTGAATATGCTCCAATTGTTTATAATAACCCTAGTAATTACCACGCTTGGTTTCAAATAGGTTGGGCAGGAACTATTGCTCATAATGATTTATTAGGAATAGGTAGAGTTCAAGATTGGGCAACACATGGTATGGAACATCAATTATCAGCCTATTATGATATAGCACATGGTTTAGGTTTAGCTATTTTAACTCCTGCTTGGATGGAATATGTTTATGAAACAAATCCTCAAAGATTTATAGACTTTGCTTTGAAAGTAATGGGAGTTGAAGCAAGTGGAAAAAGCAATGAGATTATTATTAAGCAAGGTATTAATAAATTAAGAGCCTTTTTTAATTCATTAGGTTTGCCTAGTAAATTAAGTAAAGTTGGTATTGATACTAGTAAGTTTGAGATTATGGCAAGTGGTTGTTTATGGGGAACAACTATTGGTAACTTTAAAAAATTAAGTAAAGTTGATGTACTTAATATATTTAATTCAGTTAAATAGGAGGAATAAATGGGAAGAGCACATGAAGTAAGAAAGAAAGCCATGGCGGCAACTAATGCTGCTAAAACAAAAGTGTATGCTAAGTATGGAAAAGAAGTTTATTTAGCTGCACGAAGTGGGGTCCCTGATCCTAATATGAACGATGGTTTAAGAAGAGTTATTGAAAGAGCTAAAAGAGCTCAAGTACCTAGTGATGTTATTAAAAGAAATATTGATAAAGCTAAATCTGGGACAGGAGAAAACTATGAAGCTATAATGTATGAAGGCTTTGGACCTAGCAATTCTTCTTTTGTAGTAGAATGTTTAACAGATAATATTAATAGAACAGTTTCTAATATTAGAAGTTATTTTACAAAGGCACATGGCAAGTTAGGAGTAACAGGTTCAGCTACTTTTGGTTATAATCATTATGCGGTTATTACTTTATCAGGTTTAAACGCTGAAGCAGTTTTAGAAACATTATTAATGGGTGATGTTGATATTATTGATGTTGAAGAAGATGGTGAGTTTACAACTATCTATGCTGCTCCTCATAAATTAGATTTAGTTAAAGATACTATTTTAGCAAGTCATCCAAATATTAATATTGAAGAAGATGAAGTAACTTGGATTCCCAATGAATATATTTCTTTGACAACTCAAGAAGATTTAGATTTATTTAATAGATTAGTTGGTTTTTTACAAGAAGATGATGATGTTCAAGACTTTTATCACAATGTTCAAGAATAATTAAATTGTTTTAATTAAAATCTCGTATGGTTGTAAGATGTTTTCATTAAGAAGTTTATAGTTACTTAATAAGCATTTTGTTGCATGTTTATATTTAATATTTTTAGACGAAACATTAATTATTATTTCTAAAGCTTTATCATTATAAGTTCTAAAATATTTAAAAATGTTTTTATGAGAAGTATCAAACTTAATATCTCCTAAAGATAAACAAGTATTTTCTTTTCTAAATTGGATTATTTGTTTATAAAAAGCTAAAACAGATGAATTATCATTTTCTTCTTTTTCTACATTAATATTTAGATAGTTTGGATTAACTTTAAACCAAGGTTTTCCTTTACTAAAACCTGCATTAGTATCACTTGTCCACTGCATTGGGGTTCGAGAGTGGTCTCTATTCATATTATCAACTAACTTTCTTCTTATTTTTTTAATATTTAAAAGAGGTATTTTCTTAATTATCTTTTCCACATATTTAGCAGCTACATCATTTATTTCTTCTTCTTTTAAAACTCCTAAATCCATCATTCCTATTTCTTGACCTTGATAAATAAAAGGAGTTCCCTTTAAAGTCATTAAGATAGTTGCTAACATTGTAGCTCCATGATAATGATAATTTAAACCATCAACATATTTATTAAGGCATCGGTGTCCATCATGGTTTTCAAAGAACAAAGTGTTATATGTTATGCCATTTTGCCATTTGATTAAAGTATTTATTAATTTTTGAGGTTTGATTTTTTTATGAAAGACAGGTAATATTCCAAAGTCTAAAGAAGAAACTTCAAATTGAAAAAACATATCTAATTCCTTATCTAAAAAGGCTTGACCGGTTGGTAAAGTAATCATTCCGGTTTCACCAACAACTAAACAGTCATATTTATCAAAAACATCTCGTCTAAGTTCTTTTAAAATATCATGCATACCTTGGGTATTTTGATAATGTTCTTTGCCGGTTAAATATAAACTTTTTTTGCCGTCTTTCAAAGAGTTCTTATAAATATAATTAATAACATCACATCTAAAACCATAAACTCCCATCTCTAAATAATAATTAAGTATCTTTTTAACTTCTTTCATAACTTCAGGATTATGCCAATTTAAGTCAGCTTGTTCTTCAGCGAATAAATGTAAATACCATAAATCAACTTCTTCTTTATATTTCCAAGCCGAACCTGTAAAACAACCTTGCCAATTATTAGGAGGTTTTTTATTTAAGCCTTTTCTAAAATAATAAAAATCTTGATATTCTTTTTCTCCTTTTAAAGCTTTTAAAAACCATTCGTGTTCAGTAGAAGTATGATTAACAACTAAATCCATAACAATTCTAATGTTTCTCTTTTTACCTTCTTGAATTAAAAGTTTTAAATCCTCCATAGTTCCATATTTAGAGTCTATTTGATAATAATCACTAATATCATAACCATTATCAAAATCAGGAGATTTATAAATTGGTGATAACCATAAAATACCAACTCCTAAGTCTTTTAAATAATCTAACTTATTTATAATACCTTGTAAATCACCAAAGCCATCTCCATTGCTATCTTTAAAAGAGCGGGGGTATATTTGATAAACAACATTATTTTCAAAGTATTTATTGCTCATTACTTTCTTCTCTTTTTCTCAATTCTTCCACAATTTCAGCATGCTTCTTTTCATCAATAATATAAAACTTATTTAGTAAAAAGAAACCGACAATAGAACAAATTAAAGGTATTCCAAACATCCCTAATTTGAATATTAAAACTCTAGTATTTGTCATATCAGTGGCACTTTCAACAATATTATTATTTGATATTTGAGTTAAAAATAAAAACAATAAGACAATCGCGGTTCCACCTAAAGCACTTGCCCCTTTATTAATAAATGATTGAACTGATAAATTAATAGCTTCACTTCTTTTACCTGTTTGTAATTGTCCATATTCAATAGTGTCTTGAATGTAGGCATATGTTAAGACAGTTGTGAAACCTTGCCCGACAAATAGTAATACTCCAGCCACTATATATAAAGGAATAATATTAACTATTAAAAACATTAAAGCTCCGACAACTTGTAAAAGTGTTCCAATAAAAAATAATCTTTTTCTTTTTAATAATTTAGCTAAAAATGGTGTTAAGACAACAGCTATCAAAGTTGAAACACCTAAAACAAGAGCAAAAATAGTATAAAAGTCTTCATCACCAATAATATATTTTGCAAAATAAGTACCAAAACCTACTAAACACATAAAGCCTGTTTGGAATAATAAAATCGCGGCTGCCACTACTAATAATTGTTTATTTTTGAAAATAGCATTAAAGACATCTTTTAATTTAATATTATCTTCACTTTTAAATTCTCTATTTTCTTTGATGTATAGAATAGGAAATAATTGAAAAATAATTAAAAGTAAAGAAGCAACAGCAAAGAATAAAATCCAGCCTTGAATATTGCCAAAACCATCGGCATTTGCATCAAACATTTTAGAAAACAACATTGTTACAGGAACGATAGCAACGGAAGCTCCAAAAGAACCTATTGAAGCAAAAAACCTAGCAATAGAAGTATTAGTATTTCTTTCTTCAGTATCAGTAGATAAACTAGGTAACATTCCCCAATAAGCTGTATCATTAAAACCATAGAAAATATCAAAACCTAAATAACCTATGACAAATAAAACAATAAATAACCATAAAGGAGCTTTGACTGAAATAAAAATTAAAAGAGTAAAAACAACAGCAAAAATCATTCCTATTAATTGCCAAAACTTAAACTTACCCATTTTAACTTTATGAGTATTATCAACAATCCAGCCACTAATTGGGTCATTTACAGCATCAAAGATTTTTAAACCAATGAGAATAATACCAACTATTGCTAATCTTAATTCACCTATTTTGGCAACTTCAGATAGATATGTCAGCAAATAACTAGATATTAAAGTATAGAAAATATCTCTACCTATGGTCCCAAGCCCAAAAAATACTCCATTTTTATTTTTCATAATTAACTCCTGTCTAAATAATTATACAATAGAAGCCAAAATAATAATTGCAATATTTAGCATAATTACATAAAATTGTTGCCAAACTAGAATATTATTATACAATAATATGTATTGCAGAAGGAGTAAATATGTCAGCAGAATTTAAGACAATTAGAGAATTATATGAAATTACTAGAGGTGGCTCTAAACAAGAAAGGGATTCTTTAGATGTTGTTCAAATAGAAGGCTGGGTAAGAACGAATAGAAATAATGGTTCTTTAGGTTTTATTGAAATAAATGATGGGACATATTTTAAAAATGCTCAATTAGTTTATACGACAATTTTAAATAATTTTAATGAGGTTGGTAAAACTTCAACAGGTTCAGCTATTTCTATCACTGGAAAAGTTGTTTTTACTCCTGAAAATAAACAACCTTTTGAAATAAACTTAGAGACCTTTGAATTAATTGGGGAATGTGAAAGTGATTACCCTTTACAAAAGAAAAGACACGGTTATGAGTTTTTAAGAGAGATAGCTCATTTAAGACCAAGAACTAATACTTTTTCAGCTGTTTTTAGAGTTAGAAGTGTTTTATCAATGGCAATACATGAGTTCTTTCAAAGTCAAGGATTTATCTATTTACATGCTCCTATAATAACAAGTAATGATGCTGAAGGTGCAGGAGAATGTTTCACAGTTACCACTAGAAAAGATGATAAATATGAAGAAGACTTTTTTGGTAAACATGCTAATTTAACTGTAACAGGACAATTACAAGCTGAGGCTTTTGCTTTAGCTTTTAGAGATGTTTATACTTTTGGACCTACTTTTAGAGCAGAAAACTCTAATACTAGTAGGCACGCTGCTGAGTTTTGGATGATAGAGCCAGAAATAGCTTTTGCTGATTTAGAAGATGATATGGATTTAATAGAAGATATGGTTAAGTTTTGTATTAATTATGTTTTAGAAAACTGCCCTGAAGAAATGAACTTTTTTAATACTTGGGTTGATAAAACATTATTAGAAAAGTTAGAACATGTTTTAACTTCAACTTTTGCTAAACTTGATTACTCTAAAGGTATTGAATTATTAAAAGAAGCGGTTAATAAAGGACATAAGTTTGATAATAGTAAAATAGAATGGGGAATGGATTTACAAAGTGAACACGAAAGATACTTATGTGAAATTATCAGTAAAGGTCCTTTGTTTTTAATTAATTATCCTCAAGATATTAAAGCTTTTTATATGCGGTTAAATGATGATAAAAAGACGGTCGCGGCTTGTGATTTATTAGTACCACATGTGGGAGAATTAGTTGGCGGGTCTCAAAGAGAAGAAAGATATGATTTATTATTAAAGAGAATGAATGACCTCAAAATACCTCAAGAAAGTTTACAATGGTATCTTGATTTGCGGAGATATGGAGGTTGTAAACATG
>JAISJY010000183.1 GCA_031261365.1 Caryophanales bacterium
AAAACCAATAGTCTTATGTATCATGGATGGTTATGGATTAAGAGATAACAGAGAAGGTAATGCGGTTTATACGGCTAAAAAGCCTCATATAGATTTTTTATGGAATAATTACCCTCATACTCAATTACAAGCTAGTGAGGAATATGTTGGGTTACCTAAAGGTCAAATGGGTAATAGTGAAGTTGGACATATGAATATTGGAGCAGGGAGAATTGTTTATCAGTCTTTAACTTATGTGACTAAAGAAATAAAAAGTGGTGATTTCTTTAAAAATGAAACCTTAATTAAAGCGATTAATCATAGTAAGAAAAATAATTCCTCTTTGCATTTATTTGGTTTGGTCAGTGATGGAGGAGTTCATTCTCACATTGAACATCTTTATGCTTTATTAGAGTTATGTAAACAAGAGAACTTTGAAAGAGTTTTTGTTCATGCTTTTATGGATGGAAGAGATGTTCCACCTCAGTCTGGACCTTTATATATTCATAGTTTATTAAATAAAATGGCAGAGTTAAAGGTGGGGCAATTAGCTTCTATACACGGTCGGTATTATGCGATGGATAGAGATAAGAACTTTAATAGATTTGATATTTCTTATAAAGTTTTAACGGAGTTAAAAGGGAATAGTTATAGTGATGTTGATGCTTATTTTAAAAATGAATATGAAGTTAATTTACCTGCTAAAGAGTTTTCAGCTAGTGATGAGTTTTTAACTCCAAGTTATGATAGTAGAGTTAAGGCTAAAATAAGTGATAATGATGCTATTATTTGTTTTAATTTTAGACCAGACAGAGCTATTCAAATCGGAACTATTTTTACTAATCCTTTATTTTATTCTCAAGAAGAATATGATGAAAATAAGGAATTAAAATATAAACCATATACTCCAAATGTTATTTTAAAGAATATAGAATATGTTTGCTTTATGAAATATGCGGAGAGTGTTAAAGGTGATATTGCTTTTGAATTACCTCCTTTACATAATATTTTAGGAGAAGTTTTAGCTTCAAAAGGTTACCATCAATTAAGAATAGCCGAGACTGAAAAGTATGCTCATGTTACTTTTTTCTTTGATGGGACTAAAAACTTTGATGGAGTTGAAAGAGCTGAATTAAAGAATTGTGACCGTATTTTAGTTCATTCTCCCAAGGTAGCAACTTATGACCTCAAACCTGAAATGAGTGCTTATGAGGTGACTGAAAAGTTATTAGTAGCTTTAGATAAGAAAATCTATGATGTGGTTATTTTAAACTTTGCTAATTGTGATATGGTAGGACACACGGCTATTTTTGAGGCTATTGTTAAAGCAGTGGAGACTGTTGATAATTGTGTGGGACAAATATATAATAAACTTCAAGAATTAGGTGGTGTTTTATTATTAACAGCTGACCACGGTAATTCTGAATATGTTTATGATGAGTTCGGTAATCCTGTGACAAGTCATACAACTAATCCTGTTCCTTTTATTGTCACGGATAAATCTATAAAGTTAGTTGATGGGGGTAAATTAGGTGATATTGCTCCGACTATTTTAACTTTATTAGGAGAACCTGTCAGTTTATTAGGAAAAGTTGATGGTAAAAGTTTAATTAAATAAGTTTTGCCTTTACAATAAAATAATTGATGATATACTATTAATATGTGAATATGTATTCATATGTTGGAGGTATATATGGAACAACAAATATTGTTTGATTTAGCAGATTTCTTTAAAATAATGAGTGATAGTACACGAATTAGGATTTTAGATTTGCTTTATGAGAATGCTTTGACTGTTAATAGTATTTGTGAGAAACTTAGTTTACAACAAACGACAGTTTCACATCAGTTAAGGTTATTAAAGATGTCTAAATTATTAGAATCAAAGAAGGAAGGAAGAAATATTTTTTATTGTTTAAAAGATGAACACATTTTTGAACTTTTAAGAATATCAAAGGAGCATTTAGAAGAATGAAATATAATTATAATATAAGTGGTTTAGATTGTGCGGTTTGTGCTCAAAAACTAGAAGATAAAATAAAGAGTAATAAATTATTAAAGAATGTTTCTATTAATTTTGTGGCTTTAACGATAAGTTTTGAATTAGAGAAAGAAGAAGATTTGCCAAATGCTTTAACTTTTATTAAAAAAGAGTTTAAGAAAAGTGATGACCCTGTTTGTTTTGTTTCGGAGGAAAGTAATAAGACGGAACATGAACATCAACATCAACATAATAAGGAAGGTAATTGGTCTTTAATTAGAATACTAATTTCAGCTTTTTTATTTATTCCTTTTTGGGCTTATGAATTGATTAGTGGTGATGAAGGACTTTGGTTAGTTATTTGTTATTTTGTTATATTTGTTTTTATTGGTTATGATATTTTTATTAGAGCTATTAAGAACATCTTAAAAGGTGATATTTTTGATGAAAACCTCTTAATGATTATCGCGGCTATTGGAGCTTTTGCCATTGGAGAAACTGAGGAAGCGGTGGCAGTTTTATTGTTTTATCAAGTAGGTGAATATTTTCAAGAGAAGGCAGTTGCTAAAAGTAGAAAAGATATTAAAGAACTCTTAAATATGAAACCTGATTTAGTTAATTTAGAAGTTGGTGAAGAGATAAAAATAGTTAAACCAGAGGAAGTAATGGCAGGAGATATTATCTTAATTAAACCAGGCGAGAGAATACCTTTGGATGGTCTTATTATTTCAGGTAGTAGTAGTTTAGATAAATCGAGTATTACAGGTGAGAGTATTTTATATGATGTTAAAGAGGGAGATGAAATATTATCTGGTCCGATTAATATTAATGGTTTATTAAAAGTTAAAGTTAGTTCCATATATGCTGAAAGTAATGTGGCTAAAATAATGAAATTAGTTGAAGATGTTAAAGATAAGAAATCAAAGTCTGAGAACTTCATTACAAAGTTTGCCAAAATATATACTCCAAGTGTGGTGGGGGTTGCTATATTATTATTTTTAATTTCTTTCTTTGTTTTTCATTTAGATGTTAAAGAATGTTTAGAAAGAGCTTTAACTTTCCTTGTTATTAGTTGCCCTTGTGCTTTGGTTATTTCTATTCCTTTATCTTTCTTTGGAGGTATTGGAAATGCGGCTACTAAAGGTATTTTAATTAAAGGGAGTGAATCATTAGAGAAATTATCTAATTTAGAGAAAGTTGTTTTTGATAAAACAGGAACAATTACAAAGGGAATGTTCTCGGTTGATTTTGTTCAAACTACTTTAGAAAAAGAAGAGTTTTTTAAGATATTAGCCACGATGGAAAGTAATTCAAATCACCCTATCGCCAAGTCTATCACTAATTATTTAAAAGATGTCCATGTTGATAGGCATATTTTGAAAGATTATCAAGATATTGCAGGTTATGGTTCTAAAGGTTATATTAATGATTTAGAAGTATTGGTGGGAAGTAATGCTTTATTAGAAAAAGAAAATATTAGTTATCCTAAAATGGAGTATCTTGGTAATTTAACTTTTGTAGCTGTTAATAAAACTTATGTTGGTTGTATTGGAGTTAAAGACCAAATTAAAGAGACTAGTCAAAATGCTATTAGATTATTAAAAAAGTATAATGTTAAAGCCACGATTATGTTAACAGGTGATACGAGTAAAATAGCTGAGAAAGTTAGAGAAGAAGTCGGTATTGATATTGTTTATTCTTCTTTATTACCTCAAGATAAAGTTGAAAAATTAAAAGAAATATTAAGAACTAAAGCTAATAAACAGTCTATCGCCTTTGTGGGTGATGGAACTAATGATGCTCCTGCTTTAATGTTGGCAGATGTGGGTATAGCTATGGGTGGAGTAGGCAGTGATGCGGCAATGGAGGCAAGTGATATTGTCATAATGGATGATAATTTAGAGAATGTTTCTAAAAGTATTGGTATTGCAAAGTTTACTAAATTAATTGCCACTGAGAATATTGTTTTTGCTATTAGTATTAAATTAATAGTTTTAGCTTTATCAGCTTTTGGTTTTGCGAGTATGTTAATGGGGGTGGTAGCAGATGTTGGAGTAGCGATTTTAGCCATTTTAAATGCTATTAGAGTTTTGAAATATAAGGCGGTTAAATGAACCCTGTCTTATTAGCATTTTTAGGAACTTTAATTGCTTTCTTCGGTACAACTTTAGGAGCTAGTTTTATTTTCTTTTTTAGAAAAGGTTTAAATGATACTCTTAATAGAATATTTTTAGGATTTGCCAGTGGAGTGATGTTAGCGGCTTCTTTCTTTTCTTTAATATTACCAAGTATGCAGTACTCGGAACAACAAGAAATGCCTGTTTGGTTACCTTTATTAATTGGGTTTTTATTAGGAGCTCTTTTCTTATTTGTTTTAGATAAAGTCATACCACATCAACATTTAAATAATGAAAAGCCCGAAGGTCCTAAATCTAATTTAAGTAAACAATTAAAACTTTTTATAGCTGTTACTTTACATAATATACCAGAGGGAATGGCAGTTGGTCTAGCCTTTGCTATTTCAGGACCAGATAATCCTGTTTCTTTGATAGGAGCTTTTGCTTTAGCTATTGGTATTGCAATTCAAAATATACCAGAGGGAGCTATTATTAGTTTACCTTTACAAAGCGAAGGATTAAGCAAACCTAAAGCCTTTATTTTTGGAATGTTAAGTGGAATAGTAGAACCTATTGCTGGAGTATTAACTGCTTTATTAGCTTACTTTTTATTTCCTGTTGTTCCTTTTGTTTTAACATTCGCGGCAGGTGCAATGGTTTATGTGGTGGTAGATGAATTAATTCCTGATGCTAGTCAAGAGCATAGCAATGTTGGAGTAGTATCAGCGATTTTAGGTTTTGCTTTAATGATGTTATTAGATACTTTGTTGTAGGGTTATAAGAAAAAAGAATAAAAAGAATAAAAAACACATTCAAATTAATCAAAAACATACATTTATTAAATATTTATCATTTTTGAAATAAATAATAGTAGAATATTAACATCAAATGAAGGAGATTTGTATCATGATAAAAGTAATTCTGGGGGGGGGGTACTTAATAGAAAAACTCTTTTAGGTAATGCTTTTAGTATGATAACAAATGACAACTAGTAAATAGAGTTGTCTTTTTTTTATGAAAGGGAATAATATGAAAAGAATAATTAGAGGGTTAATGGTGTTAATTGGGTTAATAGGGTTGGTGAGTTGTGAGGAAGTTAGTTATACTATTACATGGGAAAATTATGATGGAACAGTACTTGAAACTGATACAAAAGTTCCTGCTGGTTCAACACCTACATACGATGGAGAAATGCCAGAAAAAATAAGTGACGAAATTGGCACTTATACATTTAGTGGCTGGTCTCCTGAAGTTAGTGAAGCAAGTGCTGATATAACTTATACAGCAACTTATACTTTTTGGAAATATTCTGATAATAATTTTATATACAGATATTTAAAAGAAAGTAGTTCTTATATAATTTTTCAATATATTGGAATAGATACAGAAATAGATATCCCTGCGATTTTTAATGGTAAAGCAGTAACAAGTATTGGCGATGGTGCCTTTGCTAATTGTAGTTCAATAACAAGTATAGTTATACCAAACAGTGTAATAGATATTGGTATTGGTGCTTTTTGGGGTTGTAGTTCATTAACAACTGTTACTATAGGAAATAGTGTAACAAGCATTGGCACTAATGCCTTTTCTCTTTGTGGTTCATTAACAACTGTTACTATAGGAAATAGTGTAACAAGTATTGGTAGCTTTGCTTTTACTATTTGTAGTTCTTTAACAAATGTTACGATACCAAACAGTGTAACAAGTATTGGTGATTATGCCTTTGGTGGTTGTAGTTCTCTAACAAGTATAGTTATACCAAATAGTGTAACAAGTATTGGTCAACATGCTTTTATTAATTGTGAGTTATTAACAATATATTGTGAAGCTTTATCACAACCAGAAGGCTGGGATGCTAGTTGGAACTTTAATAATATACCTGTTGTTTGGGGTTATACAGGTTCATAATAAAAAGATAATCTTTGTTGTTTGCTTTCTTCTTTGTTTTCTTTTGTTTTCTTTTATATTTGTTCATTTGTTTTAAAAAAACAACTTGTAATAGTGACAAAAAATAATTTTATGATAAGATATTATTAAGGAGGTTATATGGATTTAAAAGGATCAAAAACAGAACAAAATTTATTAGTTGCCTTAGCAGGTGAGGCTCAAGCCCGTATTAAATATGAGTGGTTTGCTTCAAAGGCTAAAAAAGAAGGTTATGAACAAATTGCAGAGATTTTTATGGAGACATCTGGAAACGAAAAAGAACATGCAGAATTATGGGCTAAAGAGTTAGGGCTTATTTCAACTGAAACAAAAGTAAACTTACTTCATGCTGCTGAAGGTGAGAATTATGAATGGACAGATATGTATGCAGGGTTTGCTAAAACAGCCCGTGAAGAAGGATTTTTAGCATTAGCTACTAAGTTTGAATTGGTGGCTAAAATAGAAAAGACTCATGAGGAAAGATATAGAAAATTAGCTAGTAATATTGAAACTGCTGAAGTTTTTAAAAGGTTAGATATTAAAGTTTGGAAATGTCGGAATTGTGGTCATTTAATTATTGGAGTTAATGCTCCTCAATTATGTCCGGTTTGCTTACATCCTCAAGCTTATTTTGAAATAGATACCCGCGAAACTGCTTATTAGAAAAGAGAAAAGAAATCTGAAATATGGTTTCTTTTTTTGTTGTCTATTAAATAAATAAAAATTATTTACACTTTTTAAGTATATTATGTATAATATTAAGTGTTAAGCAGGTTTATTCCTGCTATTTGTTTTATAAGGGAGCGAATTAGGTGCAAGAACTTGAAGAAAAAATAAGAAATCTATTATTAAAAGAGGAGATACTTCTCCATTCTTTAAAGTACTTTAAAAGAGATGGGCAATATATCTTAGAAGTTTTAATTGAAAGAGAAGATTTTTCCATGGATTTAGATACTTTAAGCGAGGTAAGTCATAAGATTAGTGATTTATTAGATGAGAATGATGAGTTTAAAGAACCTTATTATTTAGAAGTATCATCTACAGGAGCCGAAAGAGAATTAGTTACTTTAAATGATTATCAAAAAGTAATTGGTAAGTATATTCATTTAGAGTTTAAAGAGAAGGTAAATAATTTAGAGGCAATTAATGGAGAATTAATAAAGATAGAAAATGAAGTTTTTGAAATTACCTTTAGAAATAAAACAAGAAAAGAAAAATTGGTAATTGATTATAAAAATATAAAGAAAGGGAATTTAGCAATTAAGTTTTAGGGAGAAAGTTATGGCAACAAGAAAAAAACAAAAAGAATTAGGCTCATTTTTTGATTATTTGAGGCTAGTTTCAAAGGATGAAAAGGTTGATTATGAAAGGACATTAGGAATCGCGAAGGAAGCTTTTGAAAGTGCTTACCGCAAGGTTAATGAGTTAGGCAATGAGGTTGTCGCGAATATTGATGAAGAAAATGATTCAATTACTTTTGACTGTTCTTATTTAGTTATGGAAGATGATGATTTTGGTGATGATGCTAAAGAGTTTCCATTGAGTGAAGTTTTAGAAATAGATCCTTCTTTGAAGGCTGGAGATTATTATCATGAGTATCATAATTTAAATGAATATACTAAATCTGATATCTTTAGTAGACAATTTGAAATTATCTTTCAACAAAGATTAAAAGAAATTAAAAAGGATGTTTTACTTGATAAGTATAGAAATATTGTTGGAACCGTTATTAGAGGAAAAGTTATTAGAGTTGAATATCAAGATTATGAAAAACCTGAAGGAAGATTTGAGAAACGCATTAAGTTTGTAGAAATTAGAATTGATGATACTACGGCTAATTTAAGAGGTATTCAATGTTTACCAAGTGATAAGTTCCATGAAGGAGAAGAAATAAGTGTTTTTGTTAAAGGTTTTTCAGGTTCTGCTAAGTCTTTCTCTTTATTTGATATTTCAAGAACTGACCCTGATTTTGTCCGCTACTACTTTAATGATATAATTCCAGAAGTCAAAACAGGTAAGGTTATTATTAAAGCAATTTCCAGAGTGCCAGATGTTTTAACTAAGGTAGCTGTTTATTCTGATGACCCTTATATTGACCCTTATGTTGCTTGTATTGGAGTTAATTCTGAAAGAGTAAAATCTATTCAAAAGAGATTAATTCATGGAGGAGATACTAATAAGGAAGAAAAGATTCAAGTTATTAGATGGAAAGAAAATATTGAAGAGTTCTTTTTTGAAGCTTTACAACCTGCTAGTATTTTAGGAATAAATATTGATTATCTTAATAAGATACCTTCAGTCCAAGTTTATAATAATGAATCTTTTGTTTATGGTTCTAAAAAGTCTAATGTTAAAACAGCAAAAGAGTTATTAGGTTTTGGAGATGACTGGGCTGATATTCAAGTTTTTGATTCTGCTAAAACTTCAACTCAAATTCAATTTAAAACTTTAGAACAAGTTAAAACTGAAGCTTCAAAAGTTCGTAAAACAAATGAAATTGTTGAAGAAGATATTCCTAATTTAAGTGAGTTCTTAAATGTTGAAGAAACTATTGTGGAAGAAGAAGTAGAGGTTATTGAACCTGTTGTTGTTGAGGAAGAGAAACCTATTATTGAAGTAAAAGAAGAGGTTATTGTTCAACCAAAAGTGGAAGGTCCTAATATTTATGAACCTATTAATAATAGACCAGGCAGAAGTGAAGAAGAAGTTAATGCTGAATTAGCTAGATTAAAAGCTGAAAAAGAAACTAGAAAGAAAGAAGAAGAAGAAAGAAAAGCTAAAAAGATAGCTGAAGATAATGCTAGAAGACAAGCAGCGGCTGAGGTTTTAGCTAGGAAGAAAGCTGAGGAAGAAGAGAATATTGTTGATGAAGAAGAGGCTTTAGAAGATATTGAAGAAGAGGAAATAGAAGAAGATGAATACGAGGAACTTTACGAGTAAAGAACCTTTAAGAAGATGTCTAGGTTTAGCTAAGTCTTTTCCTAAGAAGGACTTAATTAGACTTGTTAAAATCAGCGATAAAATCGTGATAGATTTGAGTGGTAAAATGAAAGGAAGAGGAGCATATTTATCAAAGAATATAGTTGCCTTACAAAATATTATCAAAAGGAAGAGTTTAGAAAAAGAGTTTAAAGTTAGTGTTGATTTAACACTATATATGGAGTTAGAGGCACTAATTAATGGATAAAATATTAAGTTTCTTAGGTTTATTAGCTAAGGCAGGAGAAATAGTATATGGAGAGGTTTTACTTAATAGTATTAAAAGTAAAAAAGTATATTTGGTTATCTCGGCTCTAGACACTGGTAAAAGTAATAAAAAGAAATATCAAGATAAATCAAAGTTTTATGAAATTGATTTTTATGAATATTCAACTAAGGAACATTTATCAAAGGCAGTAGGCAAAGAAAATTGTTCTGTCTTAGGATTAAAAAGTAAAAATGGTAGTGCTAAATTAAAAGCATTATTCAAGGAGGTTAATGATGAAAAACAACAATTATAAGAAGCCATATAAGCCGGTTTATACCCCTAAACCTGTTAATAATGTCAAAGAGTTTATTTATTCTGATGATGTATCTTTACAAGATTTAGCAAAAAGTATTCAAAGGTCAGTTTCTGAAATATCAAAAGTATTATTTGTTAAAGGGCAAATGTTTAAGCCGACTGATATTTTAAGTGATGAAGCAATTTTAGATATTTGTT
>JAISJY010000201.1 GCA_031261365.1 Caryophanales bacterium
TGTTATTGAAATCCAAGCCAAAAGACAAGTTGATAGATTAGAATTAATGAATAGTTCTAAAGTGACAGCTATTAGAGATGGTCAAGAGGTTACAATTGAGGCTGAACAAATATTACTAGACGATATTATTATTTTAAGTACAGGGCAAAGTGTCCCGGTTGATGGTCGGGTTCGGGCTGGAAAAGTGGATGTTAATGAGTCTTTATTGAATGGTGAACCAGATGAGGTTATCAAAGGTATAAGAGCTGAGATATTATCAGGTTCTATTGTCAGTAGTGGAAACTGCCGATTACAAGTAACAGCAGTTGGAGAACAAGCTAATATTAATATAATGTCTAAAGGTGCTAAGCAGTTTTCAGCTCCTAAATCACAAATATTAAAAGGTATTAAGACTTATATTTTAATTGCGACTATCATTATTATCGTGGCGGTTTTTGCTTTATTAATGATACAAATGGATGGTAATTTGGCTAATATTAAAGAGGTTTTTAATAAAGATAATGCTAAAGATTTTGGTATTGTTCCTTTGTTAGGGGCAATTATTGGTGTTTTACCTTCAGGATTAGTTTTATTAACTTCTTTTGCTTTAACTTTATCTGTTGTTAAATTAGGTAAAAAGAATGTTTTAGTTCAAGGTTTGTATTGTATTGAAATGTTGGCGAGAGTTGATGTTATTTGTCTTGATAAAACAGGAACAATTACAGATGGGACTATGTCTGTTGTTGAAACAAGGTTTTATATTGATAATTTGGAAAGTTTTAATATTAAACAAAAAATGAGTAACTTTTTATGTGCGACTGAGGATGATAATCAAACGGCTCAAGCTATAGAAAAGCAATGGGGTAAGGCTAAAAGGTTTAAGCATTATGGAGTTATTCCTTTTTCAAGTAGTCGGAAATATTCGGCTGTTTCTTTTTCGGAAAATGAAACTTTGATTTTAGGAGCTCCAGAGTTTATTGATAAAGAGATTAATAAAACTTTATCTAATGATGTTAATAACTATTCTAAATTAGGTTATCGGGTCTTATTGTTAGCACAGTCTAATCATCAAATTAAAAATGATAAAATAGGTGGTGAGATTAAGCCTATTTGTTTAATTGTTATTAAAGATAATATTCGTCCTGCCACTCCTAAGATATTAAAGTTCTTTCAAGAGAATGGAGTTAAGATAAAAGTTATTTCTGGTGATGCTCCTTTAACTGTTTCAGAAATTGCTCGGGTAGCTGGAGTACCAGACGCGAAGAAGTATATTTCTATGGAAAATATCAAAGAGAGTGATTTAAAAAAGAAGGTTGAACAAATGACAGTTTTTGGTAGAGTTAAGCCAGACCAAAAGCAAATGATTATTCGGGCTTTAAAAGAAAATGGTCATACGGTTGCGATGACAGGTGATGGAGTTAATGATGTTTTAGCTTTAAAAGAGGCAGACTGTTCCATCGCGATGGGGAATGGAACTCAAGCGGCTAAAAATGCTTCTCAAATAGTTTTATTAGATTCTGATTTTTCTTATGTTCCAACTATTGTAGCTGAGGGAAGAAGGGTTATTAATAATATTTCTAAGGCTGCTTCTTTATTTATTACTAAAAACCTTTTCTGTTTCTTTATCTTATTAGTTGTTATAGTTTTGAACTTAATCGGTGTTAAATATAACTTTGGTGATACTATTGGACATAATGAATTAATGCCTCCTTTATTCCCAATGGAACCAGCTCAATTGAGTTTAATTGATATGTTTATTATTGGTTTCCCTTCTATATTTTTAGCTTTATCACAAAACAGAAAGAAAATAGAAGGTTCATTTATGGTTAATGTTTTATCTAATGCTATTCCTGGTGCTTTAGTTATCGGTATTAATGCGATTATTATTTATAGTTTGGCTCGTATTCCTCCAATTGAATTAACGAGTGGAGACTTGTTTTATCCCGGTATTGCTCCTTCCCATATTTCAACTTTGGTAACTATTTCAACGGCTATTACTTGTATTTATTTATTGGGTAAAGTTTTATTGCCTATTAATGTTCCTAAACTTATTTTGTTTTTAGGTATTGTGGGTATTGTTTCATCTTTTATTGTTCTTTCAAGTGTTTATCCGGGTGTCAAAATATTAGGTGTTTGGAACTTTAAGTTTGAACATTTAGCAGTGCCGAGTGATATTATTTTGTTAGTTGGATTAGCCTTTGCAATTTCGGTTTTAATGATATTTACAACAGGAGCTTTTGTAAAACTTGGCAAGAGGTTTATTGAAACTCAATGGGCACCTGGTGTTAAAAAGTCATTCTTTAGTTTTTTATCGGTTAGAGTTAAAGAAACTAGACAAGAATGGATAGAGAGAAAGAGAAAAGCTCAACAAGAAGATGTTGAATGGTATACAAAAGACTGGGATAATAAGTAATATTTGGAGAATTACCCAAGAGGCTGAAGGGGCGGGCTTGGAAAGCTCGTAGACGGTAACTCGTGCGAGGGTTCAAATCCCTCATTCTCCGCCATTAAAAAAAACATCAAAAAACACTTAAAATATGCCTTAAAATAGGCTTTTTTTATTGCCCGTTTTTATGAAAGTGAA
>JAISJY010000034.1 GCA_031261365.1 Caryophanales bacterium
CCTTCTTTGAGTTTTCAAAAGCCAATAGTAGATGCTAGTGAACATGCTGATGTTTATAATGTGGAAAAATTAGTGGATGGAGATACAGGTGGTACTTCTTATTATGAATCTGTTAATACTTTCCCCGCTTATGTTGTTATTGATTTATTAGATTTATATGATATTAGTGTTATAGTCTTACATTTACCACCTGCTTTAGAGTGGAATGCTAGAAGTCAAGAGATAGAAATATTAACGAGTAATTCTAATGTTACTTATAATAAGTTATCTACTACTTTTGTGACTAGTGTTGTTAAGACTTCTTATTTGTTTGATCCAATTACAGGTAATATGAATATTATTAATTTAAGTGTAAGTTTGAGGTATCTTAAAATAGTTATTCATTCTAATAGTAATCCAGGCAATACAGGTGGGCAATTGTCGGAAGTTAATGTCTATTAGAATAAAAATAAAAAGAAAGGGAAAAAGATGAAAAAAAGATTGTTTGGTGTGTTAGGATTGTTAAGCTTAGTAGTTGGATGTGGAGTTAAGACAAGTTCTTCTTCTCCAATTAGTTCAACAGATGTTTCTAGTAGTTCTGTTTCAAGTAGTTCTGGTGGTGTTGTCGAAACAACTCCTGTTGCTGATTTAATTTATAATTTACCTGAGGCAGAAACAAGAGTATTTGATGCAAGATTTGATACTGTAATTGATGATTTCTCAGGGGCAACTGCGACAGGAACAGGTAATGCTGTTTATAGTAATGATGCTGTTTTAAAAGTATTAGTGGGAGACCACGGTCCTGTTACTCCAGCTAAACCTATTTCTCCAGATGCAGCTATTTATAAAGGGGCAGGTGGAAGTTTTGATTTCCATTTAAAAGAGGGTATTGGTTTTAGAATTAGATTAACTGAAGGAACTTTACCTTTATCTAATTTAGTTTTAGGTTTAAGAGGTGCTGATAATTTAAGAGTTTTCCCTATTAATTTAGCTGAGGCTTTAGATGATGATGGAGAACCTTTACAACCTTTAAGTAGTTCTTGGCAAGATTTAGTTGTTTCACCTTTACAGTCAATAGAAGATGGTAATACTGTTTATTTGAATACTGATGGTTCTAATAGTAGTACTAAAGTTTTAGATATTGCTTTGGGTATTCATTTATATGCGGTTGGCACTAATTATTCAGCAATTATTGAAATTAGTGAAGTCTTTACTTTGACAGGTGCAACTAGAACAGTTATTGATAGTTTTGAAGGTAGAACAACAGTAGGCGAAGGAGCAAGTGCCGATGGGTTCTATTGGAGAGATTCTACAGGCAGAATAGTTAAACATAATGTTAGTTTAAAAGATAAAGAATATACAACAGTTTTAGCAGATATTGGAGACCATGCTCCTTATGAGAAATTAGTTATTTCTGGTTTAGGTGATTCTAGTGGTTTAAGTGTTAGAGTTAATCATGAAGGTGGTTTAGGAGTTAGTAAGACTTGGGCAGAACTCAAGAACTCTAAAGGTGATTTATTACCAGCTACAGTTAATGGGGCTAGTCAAAATTATGTTATTGATTTAGAAAATTCTGGTTATGGAGCAAATGTTTTAGGTGTTAAACTTACTTCAACAACAGAGTTTAGAGTTGATAATATTTTCTTAACAAGTTTAGAAGTACCTGAAGCGTCTGTTGATTACCCTGTTTTAGATACTTTAAAGAGAGCGGACTTTGATGATTTCTCTGTTTCTCAAGCAAGTATTGATACTAGTTATGAGGCAGCTACTGCTAATTCAGTCTTTACAGATACTAATTTAAATTACCGTATTTCTTATAATGCTTCTCCTATTTCTGTAAGTGAGGGAGTAGGACATTTTCCAGCAACTGAAGCTTATGACCATTTAGTTATCGGTTCTAAAACAAGCGGTTTAGCTTATGATTATATAGTTTTTGCTGTTTCTAAAACAACTAATTTGAGTGGCTTTAGATTTAGTGGTTCAGGAACTGAAATTGTTTATGCTAATAATTTCTGGGCAGCTGAAGGTTTAAAATCTATTCCAGAGTCTGAAGATTATCCTTATGTTGATGGTGATTTTGTTTGGTTAATTATAGATGTTCAATTAACTTTTGGTAAAGCTCTTAATGATGAATTAGTTCTTTATTATACAGGTGGAACTGAATTATTAATTGATACAATTTTCTTTGCGAATACGATAATTTGGACAGAAGCCGATGCCTATAATGCTTCTCCTATTGGAACTGATACTTTACCAGCTGATTTTGATACGACTGGCTATGTTGGTGAATATTTAGGTTATTTGGAAAGTGATATTGATGGTATTGCCTTATTTATAAAAGGTGATGGAGTTGCTAATTTAAGTACTTTAAGATTTTATTTAGCCGAGGCAATGGGAGATGTTAGATTATATGCTAATACTTCTGCGGTTAAAGGTTTTGATGGTAAGAGTATTGATTTTGAAAGTGTTGTTCCAATAGAGGGAATGTGGCTTGAAATTGATTTAAGAGCAAGTGGAGTTGTTGGAGCAACGAATATAAATATTGAATTAGGTGGTTGGGGTACAGGTACTTTGACAGTGCAATATGCTGTTAAGTTTGCTTTAGGAAGAGAACATTTTGTCAGCGATACTTCTGTTAATGTTACTATTCCCGCTAGTGGTTATCAATATGTGGGAGGTTATGATTTATTAGGTGGACAAGTAGTTAGAATAGTTTATAGTGCTAGTTCAGCTCCTGTTTCTGTTAGAATAGCATATCCAGGTGGTGAGAAATGGTTTTCAAGAGGTGAAGTCAAAGCACCTAATGGGGATGCTGTTAGTTTAGTAGCAGGGACAGATGTTGAAATATACATTGATTTAGTAAAATCTGGTTTAACTTTTGGAGCTGGTGCTTTACATATTCATTCTGGTGGAGATGAAGTTAGTGATATTACTTTTAGCATTAGTGAAGTTAGTGAAAATTTAAGGATTTTAACTCCTGCTTATGCTCTAGCATATAGTAAAGTTTCATAGTTGTTAAATAGATAATTTATAAAATAGTCGGGGAAACTCGGCTATTTTTGTTTACTATGGTATAATTTTTAAGAGAGGAAAAGAGAGCAATGAAAATAATAATTCAAGAATAATAAGGCATATTTATGCCTATGAAGGAGGCATTATGTTAGAAATAAATAATTTAACAATAACAATTAAAGATAGATTAATAATAAAAAAACTTGTCATTTACCTTAGATAAAGGTGATAAAATGGCAGTTATCGGAGAAGAAGGAGATGGAAAGTCAACACTACTTAAAGCCATTTATGATTTAAGTTTAGTTTCTTATGCTTTGGTAGAAGGTAAAATAATAAAAAAAGGTTTTGTTTCTTATTTAAGTCAAGGTTTAAAACAGTTAGATATTTCAGTTTATGATTTTCTTTTTCTTTCTTTAGAAGATTATTATCAAAAGATTAATGATTTATATAAGTATCTATTACTAATAGAATTAAGTGAAGATATTTTAGAAAAGAACTTAACTATTTTATCAGGTGGTGAAAAAGTTAAAATACAAATATTAAAACTCTTATTAGAAAATCCTGAAGTTTTATTATTAGATGAGCCGACTAATGATTTAGATTTAAAAACAATAAAATGGTTAGAGAGTTTTATTAATAAGATAGATATTCCTGTTTTGTATGTTTCCCATGATGAAGAGTTATTAGAAAATACAGCTAATAGAATATTACATATTGAACAATTAAATAAAAAAAGTGAGCCTAAAGTAACAGTTGTTAGTCTTGGTTATAGACAATATGTTGCAGAAAGGTTACATTTAATAAAGAGAAACATTACTATTTCAAATAAGGAAAAGAAAGTTTTAGAAAGACAAAAAGATAAATTAATGGAAGTTACTAATTCGGTAGAGTTTTATCAAAATACTATTAGTAGGAGCGACCCTTTTACAGCTGCCTCTTTAAAAAGAAAAATGAAAAGTTTAAAAGTTCAAGAAAGAAGATTAGAAAAGAAAGAAATATTAGAAGTACCAGAATATGAAGAAGGCATTAAGTTGTTTTTTGAAGAGATTAAAATTAATCCTAAGAAAGAGATTATTGATTTGAAACTAGATAAATTATTAATTGGTAAAACAGAATTAGTTAGTAATCTTAGTCTTTATGTTAAAGGTAATGAACATATAGTTATTATTGGGAAAAATGGAGTTGGTAAGACTACTTTATTAAAGAATATCTATAAGACTTTATTAAATAAAAAAGAACTTATTATTGGTTATATGCCTCAAGATTATCAAGAAATAATTGATGATGATTTAAC
>JAISJY010000091.1 GCA_031261365.1 Caryophanales bacterium
TTGGTTTCCCTAAGGACAACCTTTTCTTTAAGGTTTTCCTTTTCCCTTTCCAAAAGCCCTTTACTTTATTTTATCAACAAACATTTATTTTCTTGTTGCATTTACTTTTTCAATTAACATTAATAAAGTAAAAGTACTTACTTTTTATATTTTCTTGTATAATTTTACATATAGGTAAGGAAGGCTAATTGAAAGAAAAGAAATATAGTCCGATGATGGAGCATTACATCTCAGTTAAAAAAGAAAACCCAGATGTTATTATTTTATATAGATTAGGCGATTTCTATGAATGCTTTTTTGAAGATGCTAAACTTGTAAGTAAAGAATTACAATTAGTTTTAACAGGGAAGGCGGCTGGTCAAGTAGAAAAAGTTCCAATGTGTGGTGTTCCCCACCATGCTTTATCTAACTATTTATTGAAGTTAATAAACAACGGTTATAAAGTTGGCATAGTTGAACAAATGGAAGACCCCTCTACTGCTAAAGGGTTAGTAAAAAGAGATATTGTTCAAATAATAACACCAGGCACTTTAATTGAAGCAGGGTTAAACGAAGAAAGAAGTAATTATATTTTATGTTTTGATGAATATGATGATATTTATACTTTTGCTTATGCAGATATTTCTACAGGGGAATTAGCCGTTAAATCAGTTATAAAAGATATGGAAACTCTTTTAAGTGAAATAACGCCTTACCAAACTAAAGAAATAGTTTTACAACCTGAAAGTAATTTTTTAGAATTGAAAGAGTATTGTTTAAAGAATAATATCTTAGTATCTTATCAAGCAGTTTCTCAAGTTACTTTATTTTATGAACAATATATTAAGGAATTAAAAGATTCTAGACATTGTCAAACTGTTATTAGATTAATAGATTATTTAAGAAATACTCAAAAAAGAGAAATAGACTATTTAAGGACAGCTGAGTTTATAAAAAATAATAAGTTTGTAGTTATAGATGCTTTTAGTAGAAGAAACTTAGAATTAAGCAGAACTTTAAGAAGTAGTGAAAAACACGGTTCATTACTCTGGGTTATTGATAAATGTAAAACAGCCATGGGGAGTAGATTATTAAATAGTTGGATTAATTTTCCTTTAATTGAGGTTAATGAAATAAACGAAAGATTAGATTATACTCAAAGTTTTGTTAATGATTATATAAGCACTGTTTCTTTAAGTAAATTATTAATGGATGTTTATGATATTGAAAGACTAATAGCTAAAATAGGCTATGGTAATGTTAATCCTCGTGATATGTTGCAGTTAAAACAAACTTTAATGATATTGCCTAATATTAAAAAGTTATTAATTGAAAGTAAAAATCCTTTATTAATTAAATATGCTGATAGTATTAAAGATTTTAAAGGTATAACAGATTTATTAAAGATGGCTATTGCTGATAATCCTCCTTTGATTTTATCACAGGGCGGTTATATTAAAAAAGGTTATGATGACCAATTAGATAAATTAAAAGATTTAGCCCAAGGTGGTAAAGAATATATTGCTGAACTTGAAAATAGAGAAAGAAATAAAACAGGTATTAAAATGTTAAAAGTTGGTTACAATAAAGTAACAGGCTTTTTTATAGAAATTAGTAAGGGACAATTAGAGCAAGTAAAAGAAGAGTTTGAATATACTAGAAGACAAACTTTAATAAATGCCGAAAGATTTATTACTCCTGAATTAAAAGAAAAAGAAGAAGAAATATTATTAGCTGAAGAAAAATCATTACATTTAGAAGCCCACATCTTTGAAGAAATCCGTTTATTCATTAAGAAAAGTTTGAGTGATTTGCAAGAATTAAGTAAGCAATTAGCTTTTTTAGATGTTATTCTTTCTTTTGCTACTACAGCGACTTTAAATCAATATGTTAGACCTACTTTTAATGATATAGGAGTTTATGAAGTTAGAGAGGGAAGGCACCCTGTTATTGAAAAAGTAATAGGGCATCAAGGTTATGTTCCTAATGATATTTTAATGCATGAGAAAAAGGTTCTTTTAATTACAGGTCCAAATATGGGGGGTAAATCTACTTATATGAGGCAAGTGGCTTTAACAACTATTTTAGCTCAAATAGGTTGTTATGTACCTTGTAAAAGTGCTAATTTACCGATTATAGATAAGATATTCACGAGGATAGGTGCTAGTGATGATTTAGTAAGTGGACAGTCAACATTTATGGTAGAAATGCATGAAGCAAATCTAGCTTTAAAAAATGCCACTAGTAATTCTTTAATTCTTTTTGATGAAATAGGTAGAGGAACTTCAACTTATGATGGTTTAGCTTTAGCCAAAGCTATTATTGAACATTTAGCGACTAATATTAATGCTTATACTTTGTTTTCAACTCATTATCATGAATTAACCAATATGGATGAAAGTATTCCTAATTTAAAAAATGTTTCAGTTGGGGTAGTTGAAGAAAATGATAAAGTAACATTTCTTTATAAAATATTAGAAGGACCAGCCACTAAATCTTATGGTTTAAATGTCGCGAGATTAGCCCATATTGATGAAACATTAATTAAAAGAGCTAAACAAATATTAAAAGAATTAGAATTAAACAAAAAAAGTAATTCAACGGTTATTTATGAGATTATAGAAAAAGAAGTATTACCAGAGGAATTAAGAAAAATAGATCCGTTGACCATGTCTCCTATGGAGGCTTTAAACTTTTTGTATAAACTATTAAAGAAGTAATAGATTATAATAATATTTAAAGGAGAAATCTCAAATGATTAAAGTATTATCAAACGCATTAGCTAACCTTATTGCAGCTGGGGAGGTTGTTGAAGGACCAAACTCAATTATTAAAGAGTTAGTTGAAAACTCAATTGATGCTAATTCAACTAAGATAGATATTATTATGTCTCCTCAATATTTACAAGTTATAGATAATGGGGATGGAATGGACAGAGATGATGCTTCTTTGGCTTTTGTTAGACATGCCACTAGTAAAATAAGTAAGCCTAGAGATTTATTTAATATTAATACATTAGGTTTTAGAGGAGAAGCTTTACCTGCCATAGCGGCTGTTAGTAAAGTAGAATTAACAACTTCAACAGGGGAAAGAGAAGGTATCAATATTATTATTTCTAATTCGGTTCAATTAGAAAATAACAAAGCACCTTTAAGAAAAGGAACAATGGTTAAAGTAAGTGAATTATTCTATCAAGTACCAGCACGCTTAAAGCATTTAGATACTTTTCAAAAAGAATTCTATCGGGTTTTTGATGTTATTACTAATTTAGCATACGGGCATCCTTTTATTGCTTTTACTTTATATAATCAAAATGATATAGTTTTTCAAACAAGTGGTAATGGTAAAATAATTGATATTTTTGCAACTTTAAATACAACTAGTTCAGCTAAACAAATGATAGAAATAGATAATTCTAGTGATGATTTTCATATCTCTGGTTTTGTTTCTCCTATTTCAATTAGTAGAGCTAATAGATTTGGAATGGTTATTTTATTGAATGGTCGTTTTATTTATGCTCCTTATGTTTTAAATAGTATTGTTAAGGCTTATCAAACTTATATACCCAAAGAAAGATTTCCTTATTGTGTTTTAAATATTGAAACAGACCCAGGTTTAGTAGATGTTAATATTCACCCTTCTAAACAACAAGTTAAAATATCTAAAAGTGAACAATTATTAGATTTACTTATGAAAAGTATTAAAAAAGTTTTACAGTCAACTTGGCAAGTTCCTAATATTGATACATCTCTAGTTGATAAGCATGAAATATTACAAGAACAACCTTTATTTTATGATACTCTTCTAGAAGATGTAACTGAAAAAACAGATATTGAAAAAGATTTATATTTTAAAGTTATTGGACAACATTTAGGAACATATATTGTGGCAGAGTTTGATGATGGGTTATATTTATTAGACCAACATGCTGTTCAAGAAAGAATTAATTATGAAAAGTTTTCTAAAATATTCTCTAATAAAATTGAATTAAGTGATTTATTAGTTCCTTTAGTTGTAACTTTAGCTCCTAAAGAATTATTAACAGCAATTGAAAATATTGAAAAGTTAAAACAAGTTGGAGTTATGATAGAAATATTTGGGTCAAACAGTATTAAAATTAGTCAAATCCCTTATTTAGCTAGAGATATTAATGTTTTGGTTTATTTTAATGATATCTTAGAACATATCTCTCATAATAGTGCTATCTCTATTAATGATTTACAAGAACATGCTTTAAGGTCAATGGCATGTAAAGCAAGTATTAAGGCGAACTATGCTTTAAATATTGAAACAATGACTCAATTAATTAAGCAATTATTACAATGTGCTAATCCTTTTACTTGTCCACATGGTCGTCCAACAATGATTAAGTTTACCCATTTAGATTTAGAAAAGTTATTTAAAAGAGTTAAGTGAAAAAGATAATAGCTTTAATAGGTCCAACTGCTAGTGGTAAGACTGCTTTATCTCTAAGTATTGCTAAAGTTTTTAATTGTGAAATAATCAATATGGATGCTTATCAAGTATATCAAGAATTAAATATTGGAACAGCTAAGACAAGTAAAGCAGAACAAGATAACATACCCCACCATTTAATTGACATTATTTCTGTTAAAGATAATTATAGTATTTATCAACATCAAAAATTAGTTAGAGAAAAGATAGTTGAAATAAGTAAGAGAAATAAAATACCTTTATTAGTGGGAGGAACAGGCTTTTATTTAAAGGCTTGTATTTATGATTATGAATTTGAAGAAGAAAAAGAGATAAATCTTTATAATGATTATACTAATGAAGAACTTTATGATATGTTAAAAGAGAAAGATGAAAAAGCTTCTTCTTTTTTACACCCTAATAATAGATTAAAAGTTATCAGAGCTTTAAATATTGCTAATTCAACTTTAAATAAAACAGCTAGAGAAGCTAAACAACAACATAAAATGATTTATGATACTTTAATATTGGCGGTTAATAAAGAAAAAGAAGAACTAAATATAAACATTAGAAACAGAGTTTATAAGATGTTTGAAAATGGTTTAGAAGAAGAAGTTTTAAAGTTAAGTGAAGATGAAAACTTTTTTAATTATATTGCTAGTAAAGCTATTGGTTATAAAGAGTTTATTCCTTATTTTAAAAAAGAAATTACTTTAGAAGAATTAAAAGAAAACATTATAATTCATACTAATCAATTTAGAAAAAGACAAATGACTTGGATTAGAAATCAGTTTCAAGTTAAATGGGTCAAAGATTTTAAGGAGGCTCAAGAAGAAATAATTGAGTTTTTAAAATAGTTGTTTGGTATAATTAAAGAGTGGAGGAAGAATGAAGAAAAGATATAGAATTGAAATGGAAAGTTATACAAACCCTGAAGATAAAGAGACATTTAAGAAGTATATTAATTTAAAAGGGTGGAGAAGGCTTGTTAATTTTTTAACGGTTATGTGTTTTTTAATTGGCATAATAATGTTCATACATCCAATTTTAGCAATGATTTGGATTGTCTTATTGTTAATCCTTATTCTTATTACTTTGTTTGTTATCTTAATTAAATACCCAAACATCTTAACTCAAACCGTTTTGGTATCGGAAAAAGCAGTTCAAGTTGGTTTATGGTTAATAATTGCAGGTGTTGTTCTTTTAATTGTTAGTATTGTTTTAAGTGTTAAAATAAGAAAACTTCATAATTCTTTAATGAGTAGTTCATTGCGATAACTTGATTAAAAAGTGAGTTATCGTAAAATAAAACACTTTTTTGTTTTAAGATATGTTACAATTAAAATGCGATATCTCAATTAAAAAGTAAGTTATCGCACTTTGGAGGTAATATGTTAATAGGAAGAAAAAGAGAAGTTAAATTATTAAAAACTTCTTTTGAATCAAATAAATCTGAGTTCGTTATAGTGTATGGCAGAAGAAGAGTAGGAAAAACATTTTTAATTAAAGAAACTTTTAATGATAAGATGTTTTTTAGATTCACGGGCATGAAAAATGATGAAGGTAAATCCAATAATGATATTTTATTAAGGTTTATGCTTGATAATTTTTGTGATAAATTGAATGTTTCTAATAAAACAGGAATTAATAATTGGCTTAATGCCTTTAATCTTTTAAAAACTAAAATAACTAATTGTAAAGATAAAGCCAAAAAAGTAATTTTTATCGATGAACTACCTTGGATGGATATTGAAGGTTCAATGTTAGTAAGTGCTATTGATGACTTTTGGAATGATTTTTGTAATTATAGAAATGATATATTATTAATTATTTGTGGAAGTTCGGCTTCATGGATTACTAAAAAAATATTTACTAATCGAACAGGGCTTCATAATAGGCATACTTTGAAATTATATATAGAACCATTTACTTTAAAAGAAACCGAAGACTTCTTAATAGCAAAAGGGCTTAATTATTCTAGATATCAAGTAGTAGAGACTTATATGGTTTTAGGAGGTATTCCTTATTATCTTGATTTGTTTGATAAGAATATGTCTTTATCTCAAAATATTGATAATTTATTATTTTCAAATACTGCTTTATTAAAAAACGAATATACTGATTTGTTTTCTTCTTTATTTAAAGATTCAACATTGTATGTAAAAGTTATTGAACTTTTGGTAAAGTGTAAAATAGGCATGGACAAAAATAGAATAGCTAAAGAGTTAGGAGTTGGAAATAATGGTTATTTAGGAGATGTTTTAGAAACTTTAGAAAATTGTAGTTTTGTTAGAAAATACTATATTTATCCTAATAAACAAAGAAACGCTATATATCAAATCATAGACAATTATGTTATATTTTATTTAAATTATCTTAAAAACAAACCTCTATTTATTGAATACTATACTAAAAACTATGAAAAACCTCAATTAAACTCTTGGAGAGGTTTTGCTTTTGAAAGAGTGTGTTTATTAAACATTAAAAGTATTATTGAATATATGCGAATTGGAGGAATTGGGTATTCTGTTTCAGCCTTTAATTTTCAAACTTCACAAATTGATTTAGTCTTAGATAGAAGCGATGGAATAATTAACTTATTTGAAATTAAGTTTAGTATTAGCCCTTATATGATAGATAAAGAGTATCATCAAAAATTATTAAATAAATATAGTGATTTTAAAGAAAACAATAAGAAAAAGAGTAAAACAATTAAATTAGTTTTTTTAACGACCTTTGGCTTAGTTAATAATGAATATTCCTCTATTGTTTCCTCTTCTTTTGATATGAATTGTTTATTTTATGATGTAGAAATATGGTAGTTATATTTAACATGTAATTGCGAGAACTTGATTAAAAAGTGAGTTATCGCAATTTGTTAATAGCGGAAATTGTTAGAAGTAGTTATTTGCTTTATGAAAAAAGAAAAACTATATTATTTATATTTTAAAGGGTAACTATTCAATTATCACAAAAATCATTTGCATTTCGTTTTGTCTTGCAATAGAATATTAAAGCATATGTTTTTATGCAACCACATTTCTCGGGGTGGGAGATTAAAAATCGTTTAACCACAGCCAAGACTCACAAAATAGGAGGAAGTCAGATGAGCAAGAGAATAAGTAGAATTATGAAACTTGAGATTCTAGGCGGACAAGCTAAGCCAGGTGCTTCATTAGCAGCATTATCACAGGCTGGAGTTTCAATGCCTAAGTTCTGTCAAGAATTCAACGACAAAACAAAAGATAGACCAGGAAAAGCAGTTCCTGTAATAATTACTGCCTACGAAGATAAGACATTTTCTATTATCTTAAAAACAACTTCAACAGTATCATTACTTTTAGAAGCTTGTGGAATTAAATCAGGAGCTAAAAACCCTAAGACTGAAACTGTTGCTACTATTTCTAAAGCAAAAGTTAGAGAAATAGCAGAGTATAAGTTACCAGATTTAAGTGCAAATGATGTTGAGGCTGCTATGAAAACCATTGCAGGTACTTGTCGTCAAATGGGAATTAAGGTAGGAGAATAATATGAAGCACGGTCAAAAGAAATATCAAAACATTGTTAAAGATTTAGATCTTAAAAAGGTTTATACCATTGAAGAAGCCGCTACTCTAATTAAAAAAGTATCTTATACGAAGTTTGATGGAACAGTCAGTGTTCAATTCTTTTTAGGATTAGATACTAGACAAGCAACTCAGCAATTAAGAGGTTCAATAGCCTTACCAAACGGTACAGGTAAAACCAGAAAAGTTTTAGCTATTACCGGAAAAACAGAGGAAGCCAAAGAAGCAGGAGCAGACTTTGTTGGTGGTAAAGAATTAATTGAAAAAATAAAAGCTGAAAATTGGTTTGATTATGATGTCATTGTGGCAACTCCAGAAATGATGGGTGAATTAGGTAAATTAGGTAAATTATTAGGACCAAAAGGTTTAATGCCTAACCCTAAAGTTGGTACAGTAACTCCAAATATTGGACAAGCCATTCAAGTTATTAAAAAAGGAAGTGCAGATTATAGAACTGATAAACAAGGAAATCTACACTTTATTGCAGGTAAAGTAAGTTTTGAAACACCTGCTCTAGTTGAAAACATTAAAGCAATTGTTGATTTAGTTATTAAATTAAAACCAGCTACTGCTAAAGGTGTTTATGTTAAAAATGCAGTAATTGCCCCAACAATGGGACCGTCACTCAAAATTAGTGTATAATTAAAAAGCTTCTATCAATATATCGTAGAAAGTAACTGACGAAAGTCTTAATTTGTTACCGAGGTATTAATAAATTATTAATATAATGCCCCGGTTTAAATCGGGGTATTTCTACTTAATATTGTAGATATAAAAAGAAAGGAGAAAAATATGGCAGGAGAAGCATTAAATCAAAAAAAAGAAGTAGTTTCTAAAATTAAAGAATCTTTTCAAAGTGCTAAATCTATCACAGTTGCTGAATACCGTGGTCTAAGTGTTGCTCAATTAGAGGAACTTAGAAAACAATTAAGAGCTGAAGATAGTGAATTAGCAGTTTTTAAGAATTCCTTAGTTGAAAAAGCTTCTGAAGATTTAGGAATTAGCTTAGAAGGTTTATTAACAGGACCAAACGCATTTGTAGTAAGTAGAAGAGATGCAGTAACAGGACCAAGAATTCTAAGAAAGTTTAGTAAAACTGCTGACAAACTAGTTATTAAGGGTGGACTAGTTGAAGGGCGACTATTAGATGCCGGTGGTATTAAAACAGTTGCAACATTACCGCCTCGTGAAACATTATTAGCAATGTTCATAGGTTGTTTACAAGCACCAATAAGTAAGTTTGCTGCTACAGTTAAAGCTGTTGCAGATGCCAAAGGAGGAAATTAATTATGGCAAAATTAACAAAAGAAGAAATCGTTGCATCATTAAAGGAATTCACCATACTAGAACTTAATGAACTAGTACATGCCGTTGAAGAAGAGTTTGGAGTAACAGCAGTAGCAGTAGCAGGACCAGCAGCAGGACCGGTTGAAGAAGCAACAGGACCAGCCGCTCCAACTACAGGAACAGTAATCTTAAAATCTGCAGGACAATCAAAAGTTCCGGTTATTAAAGCCGTTCAATCAATTACAGGTTTATCTTTGATGGATGCTAAAAAGTTAGTTGATGGAGCACCTGTTGAAATTAAGAAAGATGTTCCTTTAACTGAAGCTGATGAAATTAAAGCTAAATTAGTTGAAGCAGGAGCTGAAGTAGAAATTAAATAATTAATGTCTCATTATTTTCAAGAAGATACTAAACTAGATTATAAACCTTTTTTGATAAAATACGAAATAGCTAAAAAAGAGTTCTCGTTGTATTCAAGTGCAGGATTATTTAGTAAAAATCATCTTGATTATGGGACAAAATATTTACTTGAAGCTTTATTAAAAGAAAGTATAACAGGGAAAGTGTTAGATTTAGGGTGCGGTATTGGGGTAATTGGTATTACCTTGAGCACACTCTTTTCTAACCTAACCCTTACTTATGCTGATATTAATAATAAATGTTTGGAAATAACTAGAAAGAACTTAGAGTATTCACAGAAGAGTGGCAAAGTAATATTATCTGATGGTTTTCTTAACATTAAAGAAATGTATGATGCTATTGTTATGAACCCACCTATTAGAGTTGGCAAAGAAAAGTTAAAAGAGATATTTACCCAAGCACAAGCTCATTTAAATAGTTTAGGTTCACTTTACCTAGTCATTAGAAAAGATCATGGTGGTCTTTCATGGCTGACATTTTTAGAAAAGATTTATCAAGAAGTTAAAATTCTCGACAAAAGAAAGGGATATTTAATCTTTGATTGCAAAAATAGTTGACATAACAAAAATAAATGAGATAATATACAATTGATTGTTATCGTTTTTTTAGTTAAAGATGTTCTAATATAGATAAAAAGGAGGCCCAAATGGCAAAAAATAAAGACCAAGCAAGTCAAAATGCAGTACACTCCGAAACTTTTTACTTTGAAACAAAGGATTTCACAAAAGTAAGTTCCGCTTATCCAATTCCTGATTTAATTCAGATTCAAAAGCACTCGTATGCTGATTTTATGGATGAAACAGAAAATGGAACAGGTATTAGAGAAGTTTTAGATGAGCATTTTCCTTTAGAAAAACAAGAAAGAAAAACTTTAAAAATATCTTTACCTTATGAAAGATTTAAAGTTGAGAGAGAAATAAACACAGTTGCAAAATGTAAAAGTCATGATTATGACTATACTGCCCCAATTAAGATATTGGCAAAATTGCAAGTTCAATATAATCCAGAAGAAAGACAAAACGGCATTCATTCAAATGATGAAGTTAGAATATCTACTAAAAAAGAAGATGTTTTTATTGGTGAATTTCCAAAAATGACTGAAGCTGGTACTTTTATCATTAATGGTGGTGAAAAAGTAATCATTTCTCAATTAATTAGATCACCAGGCGTTTATTTCTTTACTGAAAAAGATAAGTTTGGAACTGATTTATTTAATTC
>JAISJY010000151.1 GCA_031261365.1 Caryophanales bacterium
TATTAATAAACTAACTTTTTATTATTTAAGTTTAAAAAATTGTAAATTGTCTAAATTAATAGAACTATTATAACTAGGTGTTTCAGCTGTTCCAATAGCAGATATTTTAATATAAGGAGCACTAGTTTCAAGCTCAACCACAAAATGATCCCAACTATCAAATGTTGCTGATGCTGGTAATAATTCTACTTCAATACCTTCATCATAAGTTACACCATCTTCTGATGTGAAAATAACTAATTTAGAATCTCCATATTGGTTATAATATTTAGCATCAAACTCAATCTTTGAAACACCTGAACCAAATGGAGCTGTGTTTTTCATAAAGGCAGAATAAACTCCATCTTCTAAGGCAGCAGCATTATTTGTTCTAAATCTTAAAACCCCTGCTTGTTCAAGAGCTGGAGCAGACTCTAATCCAGCAATATCTTTTGCATCAGCTTTATTATAAACTTCTCTAAAAGCACAACCAGGAATAGGTGAAGTATTTGTATAATGTGCATATGAAGTACTAACTGGTAAATCTTCAAATGTAAACTCTACCATTAAGTCATATTGTTCTTCTTCTACAGTTTCAAAATCAAATACAGAAAATATACATGCACCTTCAGCAATATATCCTTCAATATATCCAGCTTGAAGATTAACTTCTACTCCATCAAAAGTTTTAGAAGCACCAATAAGGTCAAATATAATCTCTTCTTCAACTTCTACTGTTCCAATAGTCCATCCATCTGCTTCTAATACAGCTTCATACGCTTCAGTATCTAATGTAAAATTTTGATATACAACATCAACTTCAGAGCCAAAATCTTCATCAGCATCATAAATGTCATATTCAAAAACGGTTGCAGTTGGAACTACTTCTGGTAGTGTAAATGTTGGCCAAAAGTCTGCCCAAGCCTCTAAAACCGCATGAGCCCATGCTCTATTAACTTGTGGCTCACTTGAACTAACAACATCTTCAGAACTGTTTCCAGCACTCGAACTAACAACTTCAGAACTAACCCCTGCTGAACTAGTAGGAACACTACTTGAACTTGGAGTTCTACCACAACCAACAACACCAACTAATAACAATAAACTCAATATCTTTCTTAATTTCATTTTTTCCCCTTTCTTAAATAAATTAAATTAATATACAAATATTTTAATACATTTATTGTTTTTTCATAGACTTATTTAATAAAATCGCTTTTACACTTAAATAAAACATCTTTTAACAAAGGCATTAATCTAATTAAAATAGCCAAGTTTCCTTGACTATTCTGTAATTTATAACTAATTTTTTATTATCTTAAAGTAAGAGAATGAATAATACCACGGCAATTAGCTGCTACTCCAGCTGCAAAAACCAAAGTTGTAGCAGGTGTAGTTAAAACAAAAGTAACTTCACCTACAGCAAATGGGACAGGTTTAGAAACACCATTAACTAGAAAAGTTTTTGACTCTGCTTCATTCCACCCTTGCATACTTAAAACAACTTCACTAACGGGAACTGATGTTGTTAATGTAAATGTTCCAGCCACAGAACCCGTACCATATTTAACAGCAACTGTTTCTCCCGGACCACCTGAAGTACTACCAGAATAAACTTTAGCAACTGCAGAAACTGCTGAAACAATATTATCAGTTCCTATTTTTGTTTGTTCCAATAAAGTAGCAAATAAACCTTCTTCCTCTAAAGAACCATAAGCAGGAGCAGATGGAGCTGTGCCATTTAAGTATTTATCAAAAACATATTGTGATAAAAAGACAGGAGCAACAACACTGCTTTCTTCTTCACTTGAAATAGAAACTACTTCAGAACTTTCTTCAGAAGCAACCGTTGAACTAGAAGCAACTGTTGAACTAACTTCTGGTAAACTAGCAGGAACACTACTTGAACTTGTAGTCTTACCACAACCAACAATACCAACTAATAGCAATAAACTCAATACCTTTTTTAATTTCATTTCTTTCCCTTTCTCAATAAGCCAATGACCTATTTGGTATGTAAATATTTTAATACATTTATTGCATTTTCAAAGACCTATTTCATAAAACCGCTTTTATGCTTAAATTATTGTTTGAACAACATTAAAATCTTTATCAATAACCACAAACTTTGCTTTATTTCCAACTTTAATACTACCTACATTTGTTAATCTTAAATTGTTAGCTGGATTAATCGTAACTAAGTCTATTAGTTGAGTAAATGACAAAGAAGGAACAACTAAATGAATATTCTTTAAAGCCTCATTTAATTTTAAAACAGACCCTGCCAAAGCCCCTGTTTCTGTTTTAACATAGCCATCTTTTAAATATACTTTTTGGTCTCCTAACATATACTCCCCATCTTTTAAATACTTCGCCTCCGTTGCATCACTTATTAAAACTATCTTTTCTGGACCTTTCATTTTAAAAAGTATCTGAATAGCTGGAGCAGAGACATGCTTTAAATCTGCAATTAATTCAGCATAAACATTATCATTTAATAAAACACTCCCCACTACTCCCACATCCCTATGGTGCAAACCACTTTGACAATTATAAGTATGAGTAGAAGAAGTCACACCATTTAAAAAAGCTTCATTTGCTTCTTTACTATTAGCCTTACTATGACCAATAGACCCCACTATGTTGTGTTGTTTTAATAAAGGCATTATTTTATAACCATCTTTCTCATAAGCAAAAGTAATTATCTTAATATTATTATTAGAAGCCTCAATAAAATCTTTTAATATTTCAACATCACAAGGAATAATGTTTTCTTGGTTTTGAGCTCCATTTAATTCTTCATTAATAAAAGGACCTTCTAAATGTATGCCTAAAACTTCTGCTCCTTGTTTTTGCTCTTTTTGATATTTAGCAATGTTTTTTAAAGATAATAAAATATTAGAATAACTAGTTGACATAGTAGTTGGTAAGAAATAAGTTACTCCCTCTTGTAATAATGCTTTAGAAATAACATCTAAACCTTTTAAATCAGCATGACTAACATCAAAACCATTAGCCCCATGAATATGTTCATCTATAAAACCAGGAACTACAATATACTCATCAGGTATTTCAATTAAGTCTTTTTCTTTTAAATCATTGCCTATTTTCTTAATAATACCCTCATCAAAAAACAAAGAAGTCTTTATTATTCCTTTACCACTTACATAAATGTTACTATTCTTAAAACCTTTCATATCTTTTTAACTAGATATATTCTAGATGCCAAAGTATCATTTAATTCATTTTTCTCTTCTTTAATAATATTTTGAATATCAATTCCTTTTTCCTTTAATTCTCTGCCTGTCATTTTAAAAGATAACACTTTCTCTAAATTACTTTGTACTCTAGTTTTAATTAAATAAGTATCATCATCATTTAAATAATTAACTTTAATATTTTCCCAATTAGTATTTCTTAAGAAAACTCCAATAGTAATAATTGCCTCAGTCTTACTTTCATTAACAATAAGATGAGCATAAACATCTGAATTATAAACACTACTTAATTTATGATAAATACCATTTCTTAATAATTTACCATATTTTGTATAGAACTTTATTTGTTCTTTCATTACTTTTCGTTCAACTTCTTTAACTTTTAACATATTTAATTCATAACCAAAAGCACCCAAAGAGGCTATATTAAATCTACTTTCTAAAGGAGTATCTAAACCTGTAGTCGCATTCGGGCATTCAGCAACATGTGAGCCAATAGTTGATTGAGGGTAAGCTAATAATGTTCCTTCTTGAATAAAAGTTCTCATTAAAGTATCAGTATTATCACTTGCCCATATTTGAGGAAAATAATATAAAGTGCCTAAATCAAATCTATTACCCCCAGCTGAACAACCTTCAAAAAGAATATGCGGGTATCTCTTAATTAATTTACCCCAGAAATCATATAAACCTTGCATATATTTATATTGAAACTCTTCTTGATTATTTAAAAAAGAAGAATAAACATCAATCATTGTTCTATTAGAATCCAACTTGATATAATAAGGTTTAATTAAATCTATAATCTTGGTTATCTGTTTAAAAACTGAATCTCTAACATCTCTCCTTGTAAAATCTAACATTAATTGGTTCCGTCTTTCAATAGGTTTTAAGCCAGGAATAATCATAGCATAATCAGGATGTTTTCTAAAGACATCAGAGTTCATATTTAGCATTTCAGGTTCAAACCATAAACCAAACTTTAAACCGATACTTTTTATTTCTTGAACAAGTTTATCGATTCCTCCTGTTTTCTCTTTATAATCAACCCAATCACCTAATGAAATATTATCAGCATCTCTCTTTCCAAACCAACCATCATCTAAAACAAATAAACCAATGCCATTTTCCTTAGCTTTTTCAACCATGGCAATTATCTTATCATGATTAAAATCAAAATATATACCTTCCCAACTATTTAATAAAACAGGCGGTAAAATATTTGACCATTTATTTCTAACAATATGATTTCTAATAAAACTATGCATTACAGTTGTAATATCATCAACATTATTCGCATAAGTAATAATAGCTTCAGGAGTTGTAAAAGTCTTATTAGGCTTTAAACTATAAGCAAAATTAGTTTCATTAATACCACTTAAAAATCTTGTTTTCTCTAATATTAATCCTTTGGCTAATTCACTCTTTAAAATAAAACCTTTAAAGTTTTCTAAAGCTGAAACATCTACTATTTGAGCATGTGAACCTGAATAAATTAAATTAACTCCATAATAAGCTTTATCATGATTTAAAATAACAAAAGGATTATGCGTGTTGCTAGAATAACCATTATTACTGCCCACCATAAAAGTACCATTATTCACAATATTATTATGAATAAATCTTTCTCTACTCCAAGAACCATCTAAAGTTGTTAAAACATTATCTTTACCAAATAAATCTATTTGTAAAGACATTGCTTTTTTAATTGTTATTGTTTTTTTACTATTATTGATGACTTCATTTGAAAAAGCTAAAACATCACTATCAACAAAAGTAGAAATATATTGATTAATAATTAAATCTCTCAATTCATCAACATAAGTTAATTTAAGAGTTTCACTTTTTAAACGACTTTTAGGAAAATTATCTTGACCTTTAAAACCATTCAAGATAACAGCATCCTTTAAAGAAAAACGATTAACATATATACCTTTTTCATTAATAAATCTAAACATTGGTTGAACTTCTCCAGCATCTCCTTGAACAGAGAAAATAGTTGGAGTAAAGTCATAAATATCAACTGAAGCATGTTTATCAAATAAATCTATTGGTTGGCAAACCTTTAAGATAACCTCCTCTTCTAAATGATTACCATAATATAATAAAGCAGGTCCTCTCTCTCTTAAAGCTAAAACAAAACTAGTTCTTGGGGTTTGAATTAATACTCTTTTATCACTTGTAATTTTAATCATATCTTTCTCCTTATAAACTATATTTCTTATATTTATCTGTCTCTTCTTTAAAAGTATAAATACTCTTATTCAAATCAAGACTAATAGCGGACTTTTCTGTTAAACAAATAGTTACTTCTTTTTTATTTCTTAAAGCAGAAGCTGGTAAATTAATAGAAATCTCTTCTTCACACAACCTTCTAACTGCTTCACTTTTATTACTTTGAGGAGCTAATAAAACTATTTGTTTAGCCTTTAAAATAGTTTTAATTCCCATAGTTATGGCTCTAGTTGGAACTTCATCTAAAGAAGTAAAGAAACGAGCATTATCACCAATAGTACTTGCACTTAAATTAACAACATGTGTTAAAGATTCAAAAGAAGTACCTGGCTCATTAAAAGCAATATGTCCATTTGAGCCTAAACCTAATAATTGAATATCTATTTTTTTAGTATCTATTAATTGATTATAAAGAAAAGCATTATCACTTAATCTTCCTAAACCGTTTGGAACAAAAGTGTTCTTCTTTTTAATATCTATTTTATCAAATAAATTAGTATTCATAAAATATCTATAACTTTGACTATTATCACTTGTTAAACCAACATATTCATCTAAATTAATGGTCGTGACATTATTGAAACTCAACTTGCCACCTGCATTAGCTTTTATTAGTCTATCATATAAAGGTAAGGGGGTACTACCTGTTGCTAAACCTAAAACAATAAAGGGATTTTTCTTTATTTGTTGAACATAAAAATCTGCTAAATCATCAAACAAATCTACTTCTTTCTGATATATTAATATTTCCATTTTATCACCTTTCAGCAATATAATTATATCAATTATTAAAGATAATGGAGAGAAATATGAATATCTTTATTGTTTAAAAAGGTTAGAGTCGAAAACTTTTCGCAAATGCGACAAATATTCGACTGAAGGTAAAAATGAATTATTATTTTCTATTTTTCTTTAAATCCAAAGTTAATTCATATCTTTCAAGACCAATAACAGTAACTTTATATTTAGGGAAAGCTTTTGCCTTTTGTGAATGTCCTTCATAATTATCATATATAAAAGCTGAAAAATCAGCATACGAAGCAGAAATATAAAAAATATTCTTAATTGTTTCTTTATTGTATATTATAAAGGTAAAATGAAAATTATGAACATCATCAATATTTGAAATATATTTTATAAACGCTGTATCAACAGTTTTATTTTCAACAATTAATTTTAAGTTATATTGTTCAATAAGTAATTTGTTTCCTTTTTTATGAAGAAGTTTCTCAATTATTTCACAAAAATTACTTAAATTATGAATGGCTTCTTTCTCAATTGGGTGAAACGAATTAATAGGTAAGCCTTTATAATCTTTAGGAAAAATCCATGTTTTATCTTTTAAATATTCTTTAACAAAACTCAAACTCACCCTATTACTACAAAAATATTTTCTAATTAATTGCTTCATTTCTTTAACTTTAGTGATAGGTTTAATCTTGTATTTTATTAATAATTCAATAATTAAATCCTTTCTCTCAATTAAACTCTCATTAAAAAAACAATAGTCTATTATTTGATTAAATCTATTTCTTTTAACTAATAAAATAGCCTTTTTGAAATAACCAAAGTTTGCCGTTTTAATAGAACTAAAGACTAATATTTCAATAGTATAAACATGGTCTCCACCCAAAAAATTATGACTATCCTTTATAATAGTAAAGTTTGACCTCAAATAGTAAGATTTTTTTGGTGTTAATAAATAAAATAAATCCATATAATCATTATATTCATTGTCCATAAAATATATAGATACTTCTTTTCCTTTTTTAATACCTCTTTTAGTTAATAAAGTATATAAGTAATCTAATGGAACTATTTCGTATTCATAATTTAACTTATTTAATTCACTAATAAATTGTTCAAACATTAAACCCCCTTCATAAAAACTAAAACTAACAATAAAACTTCTCTGTCTTTACAAAATTATTATATATTTATTTCTTTATAAAAATATGCAGAATAAAGTTATTTTTAACAATGTGGTGTATTTCAAATAAAAAACAAGTATAATATTTAATGTGTAACCGCTACCAAGTGGTATAATTGTTTTCAAACTTTTAAGGAGGTTAGATGAAAATAACAGTAAAAGATGTCGTTAAAGAATACGATAAGCCCATTAGAGCTTTGGATTTACCAGAATTTAATAAAGGAAAAAATGTTGCTTGTAAAATAAACAACAGGTTAAGAGAATTAACTTATATCATTAATAAAGATTCAGTAGTTGAGTTTTTAGAATTAGATAACTATGAAGCTATGCTTATTTATGAAAACTCATTAAGATTTTTAATTTGTAAAGCTATGCACAATTTATACCCTGAAGTAACTTTAGAGTTTAATTATTTCATTTCTCAAGCAATTAGTTTTTCATTAAATGGTTATACTAAGTTTATTGACCAAGTTTTAATAGATGAATTGACTAAGGAAATTGATAAAATAATAACAGCTGATTACTTATTTAAAAAAAGAACGGTTTCTATTGAAGAAGCTATGAAAATATTTGATGCTAATGGTTATTCCGATAAAAAAGAAGTTACAAAATATAGACCAGAAGATACGGCTCATTTCTATGACTGTGATGATTATATTAATTATATGTTTGGTTATATGGTCCCTTCAACTAGTTACATTTCTAAATATAAACTAACTTTATATTACCCTTTAATTGTTGTTTCTTTTCCAAGATATGAATTAAAAGGTAAAATTGCTCCTTTTGTTGACTCTCCTAACTTTTCTAAAACTTTAAGAGAATCAAATAAGTGGGCTAAAATGTTAGGGGCTTCAACCATTGCTGATATTAATAAACAAACTGAAAATGTTGAAACTGCTATTGATTTTATTAGTATGTGTGAAACTAGACATAATGATATGTTATGTGAATTAGGCGATAAAATATTAAAAGATATTAGTAATATTAAATTAATTTGTATTGCAGGTCCATCAAGTTCTGGCAAGACGACTTTCTCAAATAGATTAAGAGTTGCTCTTTTAACTAGAGGTATTAAACCAATTCGGATTTCTATTGATAATTATTATTTACCAAGAAGTGAAGTTCCATTAGACGAAGAAGGTAAGCCTGATTTTGAACATATTGAAGCTTTAGATATTAATTTATTTAATGAACAAATACTAGCTTTAATTCAAGGTCAAGAAGTTTCTTTACCTATCTTTAACTTCAAAAAAGGTTGTAGAGAATGGAGTCCTAATATTAAAATAGAAGGTAATCAACCTATAATATTAGAAGGCATACACGCTTTAAATGATAGACTAACCTCTTTAATTCCAAAATATCAAAAGTTCTATATTTATATTTGTCCTTTACCTCAATTCCATATTGATGCTCAAAATCCTGTTATCTATACTGATTTAAGATTAATTAGAAGAATGGTTAGAGATTATAAACATAGAAACTCTTCAGCTAAAGACACTTTAAGTATGTGGAACAGTGTTAGAAAAGGTGAGTTTAAATGGATTTACCCTTGTCAAGAAGGAGCTGATTATACTTTTAATTCTGATTTAGGTTATGAATTCTGTGTTCTTAGAAAATATGCTTTACCTTTATTAAATGAAATTGACCAAGACGATGAATACTATACAACTGCTAATAGATTAATTAAGTTCTTAAAGTATTTTAGAGATATTGATGAAAGATTAGTGCCAAGTAATTCTTTAGCAAGAGAGTTTATTGGTGGTTCAATGTTTGAAGATTTAAAATAACTTATATTCTCTTTTTTAACCACTCAACTATATCTAAAAAGGTTTCTTCTTTTTTTAAACCTTGAACAACTCTATGACTAACACCCTCATACATTATTAAAGTTTTATCAAGACTTCTTATTTCTTTTATTTTATCATTTAATTCATTAACCATTATCATATTATCTAATTGTCCCCCTATCATTAAAAGAGGAAGAGTAATATCTTTAATTCTTAAATTAAAATAATTAACACCTTCAACTATCATAACACCCAATAATCTAATAGTATATTTCTTCAAAGCTAAAGCATCATGCAAAGAATATTCCATTGTTTCTTTACTCTCGCTTGTCTTTTTCTTTACATAAAACCCCATTAATTTATAAGGTATTTTATAAAAGAATTGATATTTTGGTTGTTTGGTAATCGCGGGGCTAGAGATTATTAATAAATCTATTTCAGTATTAAAAGTCGCTTGAGATAAAGCAATTAAACCACCTAAAGAATGTCCAAATAAAACTATCTTATTATTAGTTTTACTTTTAACAAAAGAAATAAAAGATTTAATATCATTAAGAAATGTTTGAAAGTTTTTAATATCTCCTCTTCTTCCTCCGCTTTCCCCATGCCCTCTTAAATCTAAAGCATAAACTGAAAAACCATTCTTATTTAAAGTTTCTATAAACTCAAAATACCTACCTTTATGCTCTGTGATACCATGAATGATAATAATAGTAGCGTGACTATCAGCCAAAGAAGAA
>JAISJY010000179.1 GCA_031261365.1 Caryophanales bacterium
TGGACTGGACTAAAAATGAAATATATAATACAGGAGATACGCTAAGCCCTGACAAAACAATGTATGCTAGAGAAAGACATTATACAACATTTGCACAAAGTATAAGCAGATACATAGGAACAAATGCTAAAGCAATTTCTGGTTCAAGCACAACAGAGGCAAATTCCATTTTAGGTGGACTAACAGGAAGATTTACACCACTGATAGGTTTTAGAAAAACTTACAATAAATCAAATAAAACTTATAATTTTACTTTTAACAATATAGTTAAATATGGAACAAGTAAAATAGAATTAAATATAAATCAAAATTACACACAAGAAGAAATAAGGTTATTAAATAATAGCTACAATATTATACAAAATCCTCAAGATTCAGGATCATATATGATTAATATGGATATTTATGAAGTAGCACAAGTTCATTGTCTAATGGCTATGGCAGGTTTAAATCCAACCTTAGAATGGCTAGAAAATACCTATGAACCTTCAAACGTAACCTTATATAATTTTAAAACAACAATTACATTAGAAGATGATCAAGAATATATTGATTTAGCAAACCAAGATTGTGATAATGAAGAATATGAAGAAAACAGATACCATTACATTAGAATAAAATTACCTTACGATTGGATAACAAATAACTGGCTTAGAGATGATTTAAGAAATATTAATATTTATATAGGAGCAAACAAACTTAATTATTATGCTATAAAAGAATATCCAAATAAGCTATTTGCATTAGTAGCAGTTCCTCCAAATCTATTTAATAAGACAATGAATTTTAAAGTCTTGATTATGGGAAGAAATCATATTGATTTTATTAATGAAACTTTATTTAGAAATATGATTGATACAAGACAAAGTAGGATATGGAAGAAATGGGGTAGTGAAGATCCAGAAGTAAAATATCTAAATGTATTGAATGTAGATGATACAGTCCAATATATGATATTTAGAAATAGTGTTTATCCAGAGTCAAATGATAATATAAATATAACCTTTGATAATGGAAGCTATTTAGTAATTAATGAAAACTATGTAAGATTCTATTATGATAATAACAATTATGATGAAATATATAATGGCACAAGTTGGAACAGAGAGAGCTACGAGTTCCAAGCTGAATTGAAAGTAACAGCAATAACAGGGAAAAATGATACCTACTTCCAGATGAATTGTCAATGCACTTCAAATCAAACTAAATCACAAACCAATTTTGCTTCAACAACATTTAGGGAAAATGGTATTAACTATTTAAGAGCAACTAATAACAATGGCTTAAAAATAAATTCTGCTAGTAGATTGAAAAATAGTAAAATTGAAACTTTATTATGTGCTGATTTTAAAAGCTATTATAAACAACAAGGATTTTATATGAGGATAATGGGAAATAACTTACTAGACGATTATTCAATAAATGATAACACTGATAATACGGCTTTATTTACATGTAACGAATTTGAAAATAATCAAAACAGGAATAGATTATTTAAATATGTTGATGGGGCAAAAGTGGTAATCATGGAAAATGCTAATATATTTACAATACCATCAACAATGAATGGCTATCCAAGATTAGATGTTGATCCAAAAATAGCTACAATTTTTACAAATAGCTCAAAAACAGTTTTAGAGAAATTTATCTATGAAGAGGAGGAAGAAACATTAACAAGTAATATAGGAGTTAAACTAAATACAAATGGAACAAATACAATTGCAGGTAATGCTTCTGATATGGAAAGTATAATAGCAATTTTCTTCCAATACAATAATTATCTTAAATATTACTCAAGTGGGGCATATACACAAGGTGAAATGATAGTGCTTGATAGTACTCCAATTGCTTCAAGAGTATGTTTAGAAGGAGTTGATAAATTTAATTACGACGGTGGAAGTTTACCTGAAGGGTTGTATTAGACAACTCTCAAGTGTGTAAATAACAATATTTATATATGATAAAAATAATATTATATAGTAGAAATAAATTTAATTTAATTTAATTAGAATAACAGTGAAACTATAAAGGTGAATTTATGTATAGAGAATTATTTAATAAAAATGAAATTATAAATTATGAAGATGTCAATTTAGGAAAAGTAATTTATAGCGAAGAATGTTTAAAAAGTATGGAATCATTAAACAGAGCAATAGTTGTAACAGATGAACATACAGGAGCTATTCTAGATGAAATAACAAAAGTAGTCTATGACGGTGAAAAATTAATAGCTGATGTTCCTGAAAGTTTATATATGAAAGGTTATGGATTATCAACTGAAATTGATTTACAAACATTACCAATTGATGACAATACAAGTGTAGCAATAGGGGGAGATATATTGAAAATAGCTAGAACAACAAAACCGAGAAACATGTTAGTATTTAACTCACAAGCAGGAACACCAACAACTGGAACAGCAGGAAAATCTCAAAGTGAAGTTTTATTAGCAGAAATACAAAATAAAAATGATGAATTAGAAAAGCAAAAACAAGAAGTTGAAAATCTTAGAAAAGAAATGGCTAAGAATAAAGAGATTATTGAATTTGCTAAAGAAAATGAAGAGTTTATTAAAAATCGTGAAACTATCATTGAAGAGAATAAGAAGCTTAAAGAAGCTGAAAAGAATAGGCAAATACAAGCAGTTGCTGAAGAGTATGGCTTAGATATTGATGATACTAAAGATCAGAAATTGATTGAAAAAGCTATTACTAATAAAATGAATTTAAATGATATTAATGAATTAGCACAAAGAAAAGCTGAAATGTTAAATGGGACTGAATACGATACTGATGATGATGATGATGATAGTCCTACTGACTTCTTCAAAGGCGTTAGTAAAAAGAAATTTAAGAAACCAATAGGTCAAACTAATGCTCCTCATGGTGCTGTTGATTATACAGATAAAATTAAAAGAGACGAGTATAATGCTCAATTAAGAAAATTAGGATTAAGACCAGGTCCAAGATAATAGCTAAATACAATAGCTATTATTTTTTTTAAATAAAGTATAAATAAAAGAATAAATTACATATAAAA
>JAISJY010000004.1 GCA_031261365.1 Caryophanales bacterium
TTGATTTCCTTTTTATGTTATTTAAAACAAATTCAAAATATTCTAAATCATCTTTGTCTATTTCCTCACTTATATCTGTTTTAAGATATGGGTACTCATAATAATTTAAAGAAAAATGATTTTCATAATTTATTGGTCTGAGATTTTTATTAATTAAACACTCTATTAAAAAAACACTAACATGATAAGAATATGACCTTACTAAAATATTACTTGTCAATTCATTAAAAAAACATTTATTACAAATAAAACCATTAGGATTATTAGAATTATGCAAAGTTTCAAAGACAAAACCTTCTTTTAAATTGTTAAACTCACATTCATTAAAAAAGCAAGTTCCTGCCCCAATAACATAATCAGAACTACCTGTTATTTTACTCTTATTAACATATGTTGTAGTTGGGTAATTAGTATTAACATTTTGTAAAGATTCATTGAGTTCTTCAACAACATCTTTAGGCAAAGGTCCTAATAATAAAGACTTGTTATTCGATATTAATTCACAATTATCTAAAAATATATTATCACCAAAAACTGCTAAAGATACTCCGTTTTGTTTATAATTACTTTCTATAATGATGTTTCTAAAAGTAATACAACTACCTAAAACTAAAACAGTTGAAGCAGGAAATAATACTTCTTTTTTTCTTTCTTTTTTATTTATTATTATCTTGGTTTTACCTTCTACTCCAATAAAATTAGCAGAAGAAATATTGATAGTTATATTCTCTTTGTATGTATATGGTCCTAAAATAAAATTAACTAATGCCTCACCTTGATATTTATCTAATACTTTTTGAATTGATTTTCTGCCTATCTTAACATTTTTCACATAATAATTATATAGTAATTTTAAACTCTCTTTTAAGTTTTTTATTTTATTAAAACTTATTGATAGATATTCTAATAGAGTTGTTTTGTAATAAGTAAAAAGAATATTAACCTGTATAGCCCAAAACAACGGGTCTATTATATGAGTTCTTATATACCCTATTGCTTCATACCTATTTCATCATCGTTCATTTTGCTTTTTCATTTCTACTATTCTTATATGGTTCTTCATAAGTATAATGTATGATTGATACTAGAATTGTAATTACTATAAAGACTAGTAATATTATTCCAAATGTGTTTGGAGCAACCGGAAACTCTTCACTTATATGAGTTAAACCTCCACTTTCATAAACAATATTTACTTTTACCCCAAATGTTGTTAACAAAATCAACTCTACTAAAATTATAATTAATCCTAACATATTATTCCCTCCCATAAACAAAAAAGACAACTCTATTTATTAGTTGCCATTTGTTATCATATCTAAAAGTCTTATCTAAAAGAGTTTTTCTATTAAGTACCCCCCCAGAATTACTTTTACCATGATACAAATCTCCTTCGTTTGATATTAACATTTTATCATATCTCTGTAAAATAAATTAACTTTCTCTAAAATATATCACTTTTCTTCTATTTGTGCATGTTGCACATTTGCTTTTTTATATTCTGTGTTATAATCTTAACAACGAAAGGAAATGTATAATATGGCTACATTAAAGTTAAAGAATATTGATAAGATTTATGACAATGGTGTTCAAGCAGTTTTTGATTTCAATTTAGAAGTCGGTGATAAAGAATTCGTTGTCTTCGTTGGACCTTCAGGTTGTGGTAAATCAACAACTTTAAGAATGATCGCAGGTTTAGAAGAAATAAGTGCTGGTGAGTTTTATATTGATGATATCTTAATGAACAATGTTCAACCAAAGGACAGAGATATTGCAATGGTTTTCCAAAGTTATGCTCTTTACCCTCATATGACTGTTAAAGAAAATATGGCTTTTGCTCTTAAATTAAGAAAAATACCAAAACCAGAAATAGAAGAAAGAGTTCAAGAGGCTGCTAAAATATTAGGTTTAACTCAATATTTAGATAGACAACCTAAAGCTTTGTCAGGTGGTCAAAGACAAAGAGTTGCTTTAGGTAGAGCAATTGTTAGACATCCAAAAGTATTCTTAATGGACGAACCTTTAAGTAACTTAGATGCTAAATTAAGAGTTTCTATGAGAAGTGAAATTATTAAAATACACGAAAGAGTTGGAGCTACAACTGTTTATGTTACTCATGACCAAACTGAAGCAATGACAATGGCTACTAGAATTGTTGTTATGAAAGATGGCAGAATCCAACAAATAGGTGCTCCAAAAGAATTATATAATAATCCAAACAACAAATTCGTGGCTGGTTTCATTGGTTCTCCTGCTATGAACTTTGTTCAAGGAACTATTGTTAATGGTAGTTTCATCGTTGATGGTGAAAAAGGGATTTCTTATAAATTAGACAAAGAACAAGTTAAATTAATTAAACCTTTTGAAGGCAGACCTCTTTTGTTAGGTGTTAGACCAGAAGATATTAAATATGAACATTCTTCAAGTTTTGATCCAAATGGTTTTGTTTTAACAGTTGAAGCAGAGGTTGTTGAATTATTAGGTGATATTCTTAATGTTCATGCGACTATTGATGGACAACCTGTTGTTATTAAAACAGATTCTAAACATGATATTATTAGTCATGATATTATTAAAGTTAGCTTCCTTCCTCCTAAAGTTCATTTCTTTGATGTAACTAGTGAAATTAACTTATCAAAAGTTGAAGACCCTGTTGCTCATAATGCTCAATACCCTGTTGAAGTTAAAACTGAACCAAGTAGCGAAGAATAAAAATATGAAGAGGCAAGTTAATTCTTGCCTTTTTTAATTACAAACTATTTTAAAATATACACTTTTAACTTTTCAATAACTTCTACTATATCAATAGGTTTACCAATATGGTCATTCATACCAGACTCTAAACATTTTTCAATATCTTCTTTAAAGACATTTGCAGACATAGCAACTATTGGAATATCTTTGGCTTTTCTATTTGGTAAAGCTCTAATATTTCTAGTAGCACTATAACCATCCATAACCGGCATTTGAATATCCATAAAAATTAAATCATATTTGTTTAAGTTCTCTTTAAACATTTCTACGGCTTTTAAACCATTCTCTGCCCAGTCAATTTCTACTCCTGTTTCCATTAACAAAGTACAAACTATTTCTTTATTAATTTCTACATCTTCTACTAAAAGAATAGTATGTCCTGCTAAAAAGTTTCCTTCTTCCACTTCTTCTTCTGGAAACTGTAAACTGTTTAAGGTTATGTCTTCTATTTGAGTAATTAATAATGGTTTAACTAAATACTTTTTAATATCTAAATTACGGCATATCTCTTCAATATTATTTAAAGTTTGACGGCTTAATAAAACCACAGGAATATTTTTACTATTAGCAACATTGACAACCTCTTGGGAATAAACATCCCAATCAACAAATAATAAATCAAAATTATTAGCTTTAATAGCATCCAACGCTACCCCTTCATTGTTTTTTATACTCAAAGAATAACCTAATTTCTGTTTACCTAAATTAAATGTCCGAGCATCAAAAGGGTCATCAGAAAGTAATAAAAATGCTAAAGGTCTTTCAAATAATTTAGGTTTCTTATATTCTTCTACTTTTAATTTAACTACAAAAGTAAAAGTACTTCCTTTTTTTAATTCTGATTCTACCCAAACCTTACCACCCATCTTTTCAACAATTTGTTTAGAAATGTTTAATCCTAAACCTGTTCCTCCAAAAGTTCGAGAAATAGAATTATCAGCTTGAACAAAAGGTTTAAAGATTTTCTTTATTTGTTCTGAACTCATCCCAATACCAGAATCTTTTAAAGACATTTGAATAGAAGCAATGCCACTTTCAATTCCAACTAAAGAAACATTAAAACTTAACTCACCATTAGGAGCAGTGAACTTCACAGCATTAGAAAACAAATTAGTAACAACTTGTGATAATCTTTGTTCATCTCCATAAACCATATATGGAACTGTAGATTCTATAGAATAAGAAAACTTTAAGTTCTTTTCATCTATTTTAAACCGCATTATATTAAATATTCTACTAATCATTTTATCAAACTCAAAAGTTATTGGTATTAATTCAAACTTTCCAGATTCAATTTTTGACATATCAAGAATATCATTAATAACCCCTAATAAATGATTAGAAGACTCTTCTATTTTATTAAGAGCACTATGTATTTGAGGAAGTTCCTTACTATTTTTAGCTATATTTGTCATACCTATTATAGCATTCATAGGGGTTCTAATCTCATGAGACATATTGGCTAAAAACTCACTTTTAGCTTTATTAGCTTTTTCAGCATTTGTAATAGCTTCATTAAGAGCTGTTATATCTTTTAAAGAAAAAAACAAACCATCTGCCGCTTTCTCACCATCATAATATAAAGGAATAACACTCATTGAAAAAGTCTTAATCTCATCTCTAATAGGTAATTCAATATTACTAGAATAAAATGTCTTTTCTGTTTTAATCTTCTCCGTTAAAGAAAACCATTCCTTCATTATTTCTTCACCGAATTGATTAGTAAATAATTCTATAGCATTCATTTTTCCAATTGGATTTCCAAGAAACTTAGTAATAGAATCAGAAATATAAATAAAATCATTAGAACCATTAATTAAAAACAATAAATCAGAAGTATGTTTCATCATTAATTCCAAATAAGTTCTTTGCAAAGAATACTCTTGTTTAAAGTTCTCTTGAATACTTTGTTGTGAAAGAACAAAAGACCTTGATTTAGCATTTAAATCATCTAAAAAATTAATCTTACGAGTAAGTTTTTTATTTTCTTTTTCTAGAGTTTTTATTTGCTCTTGTAATAACTGAATTTCATTTTCCATTTATTCAAAAACCATTATCACGACCGTCATATTATGGTATTTATTTATTAACTCACCTTTTTTATTTAAAACAGGACAAATCTCTCCTCCTGAATATGTTAAAGAAAAAGGAATATTTTTAATGTATTTTTCCACTTCTTTCATTTCGTCTTGAGCTAATAAACCTAAAGTATAATACCTAGACATACAACTATAAATGGTAGCTCCTGTTGCCTTTTCTAAATCAACTATTTTAGGTAATATTTTAATAGAACTTAAAACTACATCATAATTTAATCTTGCCATTGAAACAATACCGCCTTGTTGAATATTGCCTCCTGTAATTACATATCCTTCATCAGTAATAGAAAAAATAGCCCGGCAAACATTAACAGAAGTATCTCTATCATCTGAAACAACTAGAGGCACTGCC
>JAISJY010000055.1 GCA_031261365.1 Caryophanales bacterium
AGGTATTGAAAATATTAGAGATGTTTTACCTTTCCCAAGAACACCGAAGAACTTATTATTTTAAATGAAAACAATTAAATTAATTGCTAAATGGATAAAAAGTAGTTGGTGGTTATTACTCTTATCCCTTGTTATTTTAGTTTTATTAAACTATATTAGAAGTTTAGTTCCTGTTTTTGTTTCTCAAGTTATTTATATTTTAGACCCTAAAACAACCGATTTATTAACTCAAAAAAGTTCTCCATTACCTGAAGTTTTTCTTTTCCTTTTTAAGAACAAAGAACAAATAACTCAATTAATAATTGTTTCAGTTACCTTTTTAGGTGTTATTATTTTAAGAGATTTAAGTAATTTTTTATTTGATATTTGTAATAATTATGTGGCTGAAAAGACGGGTCAAAATATTCAGATGGCTTTCTATAATAAAATCCAAGATTTACCAACTGCTTATTTAAACCATGCTGAAACAGGTGATTTAATTCAAAGAGCTTTAAATGATGTTACTAAAATAAAAAGATTTATGCAAAATGTTTTAGGAGGTATGATGACCTCTTTATTATTAGTTGTTTTTTACTTTTTACAAATGTTAAGAATTAATGTTTATTATGCTTTGCTTTGTTCTTGTCTAGTTCCGGTAGTAGCAATTATTGCTTTTATTTATGCTAAAATTATTTCTCCTAAAATAGAATCAGCTGAAGAAACAGAAGGTAAGTTTTTAACAGTAGCTCAAGAAAGTTTAACAAATATTAGAGTTGTTAAAGCTTTTAATAATGAAAAATATGAGATGAAACAATATAAAAATGCTACTGATGAATATGTAAATGCTTGGATGAAAATAAATGGTCGGATGTCTATCTTTTGGGGGGCTACTGATGTTTTATGTTATATTCAAATAATTTTAAGTATTGCTTTTGGTTATTATTTTATGACAACTTATAACTTAAACTTAGCCGATACAGTTTTAATGATTGGTTGTACTTCTTCTTTAATATGGCCAGCCAGAAACTTTGGCAGACAAGTCAGCGAATTAACTAAAACAGAAATCGCGACTCAAAGAATTAATGATGTTTTAGATAAAGAAGATGAATATATAATTAATGGAACTTTAAAGCCTCTTATTAAAGGTAATATCATTTTTAAAAATGTCGGTTTTAAGTTTTTTGATACCGAAGAATATTTATTTAAAAACTTATCTTTTGAAATAAAAGCAGGAGAAACGGTTGCTATTATTGGCAGGACAGGAGAAGGAAAAACAACTTTAATCTCTTTAATTAATAGACTTTTAGAAAGAAATGAAGGGGAAATCTTTATTGATGGAGAATTAATTGATAATATTGAAAAACATTATTTAAGGAAAAACATTGGGGTTGTTTTGCAAGAGCCTTTCTTATATTCAACAACAGTAGAAGAAAACATTTCTGTCTTATTAGATAAAATTGATACAACAAAAGTTAAGAGAGCTGCTGCTTTAGCGAATATTGAAAAAGATATTTTAAAGTTTAAAGACCAATATGAAACAAAGGTCGGCGAAAGAGGTATTACTTTATCAGGGGGACAAAAACAAAGATTAGCTATTGCTAGAATATTAACTAATGAAAAACCTATTTTAATATTTGATGATTCTTTATCAGCTGTGGATGCGGAGACAGATCAAAAAATCAGAAAGTCTTTGAAAGAAATCCAAAATCAAGTTACTACTATAATCATTACCCATAGAGTAACAACTGCCATGAATGCTGACAAAATATTAGTTTTAGATAAAGGAAGTATTGCTGATTTAGGCAAACACGAAGAATTAATAACTAGACCAGGTTTATATAAAAAGATATGGGATATTCAATCTCAATTAGGAGAGGAATAGTATGTACGAAGAATTTGATGAATATGATTTGAAAGAGAAAATTGATTTAAAAATATGGGTCAAGATATTTGCTAATTTAAAACCTTTTTGGTTACTTATAGTTTTAGCCTCTGGTTTTATTGGTATTTTAGCAGTAGCCGAATTAGGTTTAAATCTTTTAGTAGCAGAAGTTGCTTTAAAAGAGATTATAGAAAACGGTAAGGCAGAATTAATTCCAGGTTTTGTGGTTGGATTATCTGTTTTAGTGGTATTTATTGGTATTTTAGTCTTTTTATTTATTTTCTTTGGAGCTAGAATAGAAGTATATTTCTTTAGAGCCATGTCTAGTAAAGTCTTTGATAAATTACAAATATTACCTTTTGCTTACTATGATACTTCTAATGTTGGTTGGTTATTAGCCAGAACTACTAGTGATACTCAAAGATTAGCCGAGATAGTTTCTTGGGGAGCTATAGATATTATTTGGTCTATTTTCTCTTTAATTGCTCAATTAGTTATTATTTTATTTATTGAACCTATCTTATCTTTAATTATGGTTGTCTTAGTTCCAACTATGTTAATTATTGGAGTTTTTTATAGAAGGTTATTAATTAAATGGTCTCGGAAAGTTAGGAAATTAAACTCAAGAGTAACAGGAGCAGTTAATGAAGGTATTATGGGTGCTAAAACTACTAAGTCATTAGGTTTAGAAAGCAAGAATAGTAGTAAGTTTTTTAAATTAACAAATGAGTTTAGAACTACAAGTTTTAAAACTAGTATTATTAATTCTTCTTATTATCAAATTATTGCTATCTTAACAGGAGTTGCTATCTCTTTGTCTTTTTATTTTGGTGGTTTAATGACTTTAATTCCAGGCAGTTTATTTACCGTTGCCACTCTTTATTATTTCATTAAAAGTTCCATGAATTTCTTTGAGCCTGTTTTAAATGTAGCTCGTATTTCTAATGATATGAAGTTTGCTCAAGTTTGTGCTAAAAGAGTTTTTGATATTTTAGAATTGAAATCTTCTATTCAAGATACTCCAGAAGTTATTGAAAAATATGGAGATACTAATAATCCTAAAAAAGAGAATTGGGAAGAATTAATTGGGGATTTAGAGTTTGAAAATGTTGGTTTTCATTATTCAAGTAAAGGACCTGAAATATTAGAAAACTTTAATTTAAAAATAAAAGCAGGGCAGTCTGTGGCTATAGTTGGAGAAACAGGAGCAGGTAAATCTACTTTGGTTAATTTAGTATGCCGTTTTTATGAAGCAACAGAAGGTCGTATCTTAATTGATAATAGAGATTATAGAGAAAGAAGTGTAGATTGGTTACATTCTAATTTAGGTTATGTTTTGCAGTCTCCTCAATTATTTTCTGGTTCTATTAAAGAAAATGTTAAGTATGGCAAACTTAATGCCAGTGATGAAGAAGTTATAAAAGCGTGTCAAGCGGTGGGAGTTCATGATTATATTTTAAAATTAGAAAATGCGTATGATACTCTTGTTGGAGAGGGTGGTAATAGATTATCATTAGGGCAAAAACAATTAATATCTTTTGCTAGAGCTTTAATTGCTAATCCTCGTATTTTGGTCTTAGATGAAGCCACTTCTTCTATTGATACTGAAACTGAATTTGTTATCAAAGAGGCTATTCAAACTATTTTAAAAGATAGAACTTCTTTTGTTATTGCTCATCGCTTATCAACTATTGTTAATTCTGACCTTATTCTTTTAATTGATAATGGTAAGATAATTGAGAGGGGAACACACCAAGAATTAATGAGAGCAAAGGGGAAGTATTATTCTTTATATACTAATCAATTTGTTCAAGAAGAAGTAGAAAAATTAGTAAATGAAAAAGTTGCTATATAAAACAATTATCTTTTTTGATACTGAGTTTATAATTGATAAGACTATTGCTCAACCTATTCAAGTTTCTTTTTTAGTTTATAATGTTAATAAAAAAGGTTTAAAATATCAAGAAGAATATTCTACTTATATTCAATTAAGAAAAGATTTAACTATTAATCCTTTTATTATGGAAGTTACACATTTAACAGCTTTATTTTTAAATCAAAATGGTATTGAAATAGAACAAGCTAAAAAAGAACTAAAGAAGTTTTTTAATAAGTTTAATAAAAGCACGACTGTTTTTTGTGGTTGGGGTTTAGGAAATGACAAGAAAACTTTTAATTTGTTTTTAGATAATTTTAATAGTGAAAACTATAATTGGTTTGATTTAGCTAATTTTTATAATAAGTTCTTTTTTAAGGCTAAAAGTAAGGCAATTAGTTTAGAAAAAGCTTGTTTGGACTTAGAAATTACTACTGATAAATTACATAATTCAACTAGTGATGCTCAAGCTTGTTTAGATATTTTTACTTACTTTTTAATGGAATTAAGTTTTAATCAAATCTTACATTTTTGTTAGTAAGCGATTTCAAGTAAATTACATCTAGTCAAAAATATAATCATATATCATTATTAAGTTGGTTAATTGTTAAGCAACTTAACTATTTGAAAATATGAACGAGAATATTATTAAACAATTTCAAGAAGTCTTTAAACCAACATTCAATGGAAAACCCCATAAAAAAGATTTTATTGCTTTAAATCATGATGTTGGAGATGTTTTGTTTTTAATTAATTCTTTAAATATTGCTGAAAAGGAAATGAATTTAACGGAGATAGCTAGAGAGTTAAAGATAACCAAAGCGGCTTTATCGCAGAAGATAAATAAGTTATCGTTTCAAGGTTTAATTCAAAGGTATTCTAAAGACAATGATAGAAAAAACGCTTATATTAAACTTACTAGTAAAGGCAAAGAAATCTTTGATAATTGGAATAGAAACCTTAATTTAATTATTGAAAAGATCGTAAATGAAGTGGGTGAAGAAGAAGTTAGTAAATTAGTTGAAACAGTTAAGAAAATCAGAAAAGTGATTATGGAGATAAAGGAGGAAATAACATTATGTTAGATTTAAAAGGTATTACCAAAGATTATGTGATGGCTGATCAAACAGTTCATGCTTTAAGAGGCATTTCATTGAGTTTTAGGACTAGTGAATTTGTTTCTATTTTAGGACCTTCAGGTTGTGGGAAGACAACTTTATTAAATATAGTAGGAGGTTTAGACCAATATACTAATGGAGATTTAATTATAGATAATATATCTACTAAAGATTATAAGGATGTGGATTGGGACATTTATAGAAATAATAAAATAGGTTTTGTTTTTCAAACTTATAATTTAATTCCTCACCAAACTGTTTTAGCAAATGTTGAGTTAGCTTTAAC
>JAISJY010000073.1 GCA_031261365.1 Caryophanales bacterium
AATTTTATAGCTTTTTTAATAACAAAATAATTTAGATGTAACTTTTATTTCTACTAAAGATACCTTTAATACCTCATACGAAGTACTAAAGGCATCCAATTGTTAAACTAAACGGGTCAGTATATTTATTAATTTAATTCATTATCTATCTTTAATTTCTTATCCCAATCTTCGCTTATTTCTTTATTAATTCTAAAATCAGAAACAACTTCAGAGACATTTTCACAAAAATCAGTTTCCAAAGCACAACAACAACAATAATTATCGTTTATTCCAATTTTCATTCCCTCTTTAATTGCATCAATATTTGCTCCAAGAAACAAAAAATCAACTGAAAATTGCTTAATTTTAGTTATCAAGTTCGTAACTCTCCGCAATGTGTATTTTTGACTTGCATTTTCTAAACCATCAGTAATAATAACAATTAAAGTCTTTTCTGGTCTATCTTCCTCCGCTGTATTAGATATTTGGCGGTAATTTGAAGTAATAGTTTTACCTAAAGCATCTAATAAAGCGGTTGAACCATAAGGCTGATAATCATCATAAGTAAGTAGTTTTGCTTTTTTAATATCTACCCTTTCATGAATTACTTCATAAGCATGATTAAATAATACTGTCGTAATTCTTGCTTCTCCTTTTTCTGCTTTTTGTTTTCTCAATAAACCATTGTACCCTTTAATCGTTTCTTTTCTCAACTTCATCATTGAACCACTTTTGTCTAATATAAACACTAACTCTATCAAATCTTTTTTCATTTTATTCTCCTTTCAATTTGATGATAGTATTATACATAACTGTTGAAAAAGATTATTAAAAATAACAAAAAGTAATAATACTTTACTTTGAATATTTTAAAAGTTTTTATTGATTTACTTTTATTTTTAAAAGTATAACTCTTCAAGTGAGATTTTACATTACAACCGAACGCCTCAATTATTTAAAGTTATATAGTTGGGTTAGTTGTTAACGACTAAAGTCAGGATTCTTGACTTTAGTCAATTTGGAGCATATGACGGGAATCGAACCCGCGTTATTAGCTTGGGAAGCTAAAGTTCTACCATTGAACTACATATGCAAAACTAAATAATTAATTTAATAACTTCAAGTTGTGGCTTTTGAGGCAAAGAACTCTCTATTCCATCCATAAACTTCTTTAACATATCACCTAAAAAGAACAAAGGTTGATTAGTGTTAGCTAAATACCAAGAAACACCCATAATTCCTAACCCTGCCACAGCCACAATAATAATTAATAAACCAAAGAAACCATGAAAAAAACCTTTCCCTGCTGTATACTTCATGCCTTTTACTAAAACAAAAACCTCTAAAACAATAGCCGCCACCGCGATAACCCCACAAACAACCAAACCGGGATAAATTAAATATTGTAAAAACTCTAATTTTGTTCCATTCTCTGGCAACATTTTAAATAATCTCCAAGCAAAATAAACACCTATTGACCCCAATATAGTATAAATAGCCGTCTTAATAACAGCACCAATTAATTTAAACATACCTTACCTCCTTCTTTAATATCTTAATTATTATATGATATTTTTAAATAAAGTGGAAAAATAAGATATGATATTAATATGAATGTCTTAAAGTATTTACAATTACACAAAATAACCGAAAACTCACTATTTAATCTTAAAAGAGGTAAGTTTAATTATTTACCAAAACACTTTCCTAAAACATGGAAAACTGTTCTTGATGAAATTGAAGAAAGATTAGTGGTCACTGCCGCCAAAGATAATAAAAATAAAAAACATTTTATCTTCTTTCATGGAGGTGCATATGTCTGTGAAGCTGAGTTTATTCATACCCTATTTGCCAAAAGACTTATAAACACCCATGATATTAGAGTTTCTTATATAGATTACCCTTTAGCCCCCGAAAGCAATGCTTTAAATACTGTTGAAGTTTCTTTTAAAGTCTATTTAAAATTAATAAAAAAATATAGCAATGATGAAATATATATAATGGGAGATTCAGCTGGAGGAGGTTTAGCTCTAGTCTTGCTTCAAAAATTAAGAGATAATAACTTACCTCTACCTAAATTAACCCTTTTAATTTCTCCTTGGGTTGATTTAACAATGACTAACCCTGCTATTAATACTTTAAAAAAAGTAGATTTATTATTACCAGAAGGTGGTCTTAGACACTCTGCTAAACTTTATGCTGATAAAGTTCCTTTAACAAATCCATTAGTTTCCCCTCTATTTAATAATCAAGATAATTTAGGAAATGTATTTATCACTGTTGGTTCAGATGAATTATTCTATTCTGATGTTTTAATACTATTAGATGAAATGAATAAAACTAATACTAATGCTAGATTAAGTATTGGCAAAGGAATGTTTCACGATTATCTTTTAATACCTTTGAAAGAAAGTAGAAAAAGTCTCAAAGAGTTATTTGATTTTGTTGAGGAACTTCAATAAAAAGTCTCTCTGCATAAATAATAAATGGTATCAATAAAGCCATATAAACCCAATTAAAATAACTAACATCAAACAAACCATAAAAATCTGTTGCTAAAAATGCACTTATAAATATTAAACTTTCTATTCTAAAATATCTAAAAAGGTTTTTATATTTATAAAATAAATGATTAGTCATTGCTAAAATACCAACAACTCCCATACTCAAAGCAGACTGATAAAAAGTACCATGAGCAAAAAGATAACCATTCATCGCGAACTCTGGACCCCATTTTGAATCAACACCTGCTCCTAAACCAATTCCAAAAATGGGATATTGTTTAAATAAAACATTAACTCTCTCATATAAGCCTCTCCGCCCATTAAAAGTTTGTAAATCAAACTTTTGAAGAAATTGCATAATACTTTCAAGCCTATTGATACTAGAAAGATAAAAACCAAAAGCTATCATTACTAACAAATCAATTCCTACCATAATAAAAATATTTCTATTCCGATAATTTTTAACTATTAGAAAAATAAATAAAGGAACTTCCAAGACTACAAAAGCTAAAATACTACCTCTAGAATAAGTAATTATTAAAGTAAAAACAAATAAAAGAAAGAAAATATTAACAAATAAAGACCAAATAATATTCTTCGCTTTAACTAATAAATATAAAACAAAAGGAATAACAAATAACAATAATAAAGCCACATTATTACTAGACTCCGACCAACCTAAATCAACATGTTTATTGCTTAATAATAAAAGAAAATCACCATTTTTAGAAAGAAGAAAAGAGAACAATTCCAAACAAACAACTGTCCCATAGACTATAGCATATATACCTAAATCTTTTAAAGTAATATCTTTACAAGAATTAGCTAAATAATAAAATAATAAAGAAACTACAATACCAACAAACAATAAAACAATTAAAGCCATACTGTCAAAGAAAGATGAACCAATACCACCTAACACCATAGCTCCAAACAATAACATTATTCCAACCGTATTACCCTTTATGCCTTTGTCTCTGTTTTTATAAAATATCCATTTACCAACTACAATTAGAGACCGATTAAAGCAAAGATTATTAAATAAGTAGGAACAGTACTTAAAAAGAATAAATT
>JAISJY010000123.1 GCA_031261365.1 Caryophanales bacterium
TAAAAAAGCACTTGACAAAGTTCTGTTGGGGGGGGGGGTAGAATATTATTATAGATTTTTTAAAAATATAGTATAAATAAAATAATTCTATATTGAAATAAAAATGTGGGAATGAGGGGAAAAATGGATAGAGAAGCGTATATGGTTTATTACAGAGATAAAGATTTTGGACTTAATAAACAAGATAGATATTTTTTTACATTTAAAGAGGCTGAACATTATCTTGATAGATGGGGGAAAAACGATTCATTTATAAAAAAAGGAACCATTATATTTGATGAAGGTTACCCTTCCTCAACCGAAATATGTTCAAAGTGTGGTGGCATTTTAGACTTAAATAGTGAGAATCTTAGTGTAATGCGTAGTATTGAACATGGATATGCTAGTAATTATTATACTTGCAAAAAATGTCAAAGTCCGCAAAGTTTTGAATTTCACTTTGTTTTTAAGCCTGATGAAATAAAACAAAATAAATGGACTTGGCAATATGGTAAAAATGGTCCACCAAAAAACCCAAAAAAATACTGGATAAAAGTAATAGTGTTTGCAATTATTGGTGTTTTATGTATTATTTTAGGTATAATTTATGGAAAATAAATTATCGAGTTATATGTGTAAGTATTGTGGTAGAATTGCTAAAACTACTAATGGATTTCCTCCATTAAAAACTAAGTGTTATAAATCGCCAAGCAAACTTCATGTTTGGATAAAAAATAGTGGAAAATAAAAAGAAAGGAAACGAAAGTAATATATGAATAGTTTTGACTTTAATTATTTGTTGTATGAAATAAATTATGATTATGAGGTTTTAGTTAAATGTTGGAAAAATATGAAACAGGAAATTATGAATTATTTAAGTTCTAGAAAATCAACAAGTAATATATCTAGATCATATTATGAGATTTTTAATAGAGAAATATCTCATTTTGTTACTAATTTTGGAAATGCTCTTTATAGTTTAAGTGAGGTAAAAAAAGCAAGAAATTGAAGATATCAAATGAGGAACAAAATAGAATTTCTGAAATATGCTCCATTGATGGTTTTAAGGAAATTATTATGATTTATAATAAGGCAAAACACAACTTTCGTATAAGTTTTTATGTTAGCATTGATAAAACTATAATTAAACTAAAATTACAAGAAGATTTTATAAAAATGACTAATTGCAAAAAAATAAACAATAACTTTGATGTGTTAGATAAAGCAGAAAAAATCTATGAACTAGTTAAGTCATTTATTTGAATTACTTATTTAAGAAAGAATAACAGACAGTATAAAAATCATTACCCTTTAAGAAAGCGTTTTCAGTAGTTATCTCTCTTTTATGCTTGTATCTTTTTATTATTTATAATAATATTTAAAGACATTCATGTGAATATTAAAGGGGTAATATGAAAAAGTTAATGTTGTTAAGTCTATTAGGATTATTAATGGTTAGTTGTAATACTATAAAAAACCGTTCAACTGAAGAAAGTATTTCTAGTTTTATAGAAGAAAGTTTTATTGCTGAAACATCAAGCGAATTAAGTTTTGAAAGTTCTAGTAGTTCCATAGAAGATAGTTCAAGTTCTGAAATATCAAGCTCAAGTAGTGAAAGTTCTTCTAGTTCTTCTGAAAGTTCAGAAAGTTCAAGTTCTGAGCCTGATTTACCACCAGATAATACTATAAATATATCTTATTATGATAATGACACTTTGATTTATAATCAATATGTAGATGAAAACACTGTTTTTACTCCTTCCTATATTCCTGAAAAAGAAAACAATATTTTTTATGCTTGGTCAGCAAGTCCAAACAGATTAGAATATTTTGACTGGACTCAAACTTTAGAAAATGATTTAAGTGTTTATGCTTTTTGGAAGTTAGATGGTAGTGATGAAGGTTATTATCTTCCTAATTCTTTTGTCACAGACTTTCAAGAAGTTTCAGACCAAGTTGTTTTTCATTCTTTAAAAAGTTTAGGTTACCGTAATGTTTTAGTAATTCCTATTCAATTTAAAGGTGATGTTACTTATTCAGAAGCCGATTTAGAAAAATTAGAAAAAGGTTTCTTTGGTGAAGATAGTGATACAAGTTGGGAGTCTTTAAAAAGTTACTATTATAAATCTAGTTATGGACAATTAGATATAAATGGTACTATAGGTGAAGTTTATACTACTACTCAAACTAAAGCTGTTGTTAAAAATGCTAGTGACTCAACTTTAAGAAGTATACATAATTTAGCTTTATCAGCTCAAAACTTTTCAAATGAAGAGTTACAAAGTTATGATTTAGACCACGATGGTAATTTAGATGCAGTTTATTTTATGTATCGGACTAAATATAGTTCTGGAAGTGGTAACTTTTGGGCTTGGACTTATTGGGACGGTAATACTCCAAATACTACTAAACCAACTATAGATAATCATGTTTGGATGTCTTTTGAGTTCTTTAATGAAGGATATGGAAATGCTGGTTTAGATGCTCATACTGTTATTCATGAATCGGGGCATGTTTTAGGTTTAGATGATTATTATTCTGAATTAACTTATCAACCAGCAGGTAGTTTAGATATGCAAGATTATAATGTTTTAGACCAAACAGTCTTTTCTAAAATGGCTCTTAATTGGACTTTTCCTTATGTTGTTGATACTGATAAAGAAGAAGTAAATATAACTATAAGACCTTTTGAAAGTAGTGGAGACTGTATTATTATTAAAAATGACTGGAATGGTTCAGCCACTGATGAGTATTTAGCCATAGAGTTTTATACTCCAACAGGTTTAAATTATAAAGATTCACAATCTGCTTATCCCGGCAATAATATTAGAGGTTTTACTATTCCGGGTATTAAAATATATCATATAGATGCTCGTGTAGCCCAACTTAATAGTTCAGAAAGTTTTGTTAAATATGTTGATGAATTAGAAACAGGAAAGAAACATGCTATTGCCTCCTCTAATTCTCCAAGTTGGTCATTTCACGGTAGTACAAGTGATCGGAATAATTTTAAACTTGTTCATCTTTTAGAAGCAACAGGAACTAATTCTTTTAAAAATGGTTCTATTGCCAAAAATACTACTTTATTTACTCAAGGGAAAGGTTTTACTCCAAGTGATACCACGACCTTTTTCACTAAAAGGTTAAACTTTAATGATAATACTCCAATTGGTTATTCCATTTTTGTTAATTTAATCAATTCCGAAGAAGCCTCTTTAACTATTACTAAAATATAAGAAATTAGCACTCACATATTGACATTGCCAAATTATATGATATAATCTTTTTTGTAACGAAAGGAAGTTCAATATGAAAGAAGTAAAAGAGTTTAAAACAGAGTCCAAAAGATTATTAGATTTAATGATTAATTCCATCTATACTAATCAAGAAATATTTTTAAGGGAGTTAATTAGTAATGCCTCCGATGCTATTGATAAATACCATCATTTATCTTTAAAAGATGAAACTTTACCAAAGAGGAACGATTATGAGATTTGGCTTAAACCTAATAAGGAGGCTAGAACTTTAATTATTCAAGATAATGGTATTGGTTTAACTTACGATGAAATAGAAAAGAACTTAGGAACTATTGCTAATTCTGGTTCTTTGGAGTTTTTAAAGAAGGTTCAAGAAAATCCCGGAAATATTGATATTATTGGTCAATTTGGGGTTGGTTTCTATTCTTTATTTATGGTTAGTAAATCTGTTGAAGTTACAACTAAATCACCTTTTTCCAAGACAGGTTACATCTTTTCAAGTAATGGAGATGGGACATATAGTATTGAAGAATGCAGTAAAAGTGATGTTGGAACAGAAATTAAATTGTTTTTAAAAGATAATACTGAGGAAGAAAATTATGATTCTTATTTAGAAACATATCAAATAACTTCTTTAGTGAAAAAGTATTCTGATTATATTAGATACCCAATTAAAATGCTTGTTAAGCATTCTAAACCTGATTATGATGATAAAGGTGAGCCAATTAAAGATTCATATAAAGATATAGAAGAGGTTGAAACTCTTAATTCAATGATACCTTTATGGAGAAAAAACAAAAATGAAGTTAGTAAAGATGATTTAAATGGTTTTTATAAATCTAAATATTATGATTATCAAGACCCTACTTTAGCTTCATTTATTTCAGTAGAAGGTTTTATCTCTTATAATTCTTTAAT
>JAISJY010000167.1 GCA_031261365.1 Caryophanales bacterium
AAGAAAAATACACTCAAAAACAGTTAATTTTGAGAGTGTTAGATGTTTCTTAGTTCTATTTAACCAAAAAGTAGTCAAATCAAGCTAAAACATATAGTGTATTTATTGGGAAATTTGTACTTCAGTTTGAACTAACGAGGATTTCTCGGTAGTTGAACATTTTTCTAATTTTAAAGCAGTTATCGAGGATTCCTTGACAACTTGATTTTTTATATGCTTTTCTTTTTTTAAAAAGATAATTTTTATATAAACAATACTATTTTAGTAATCCATTACTCTTAAAATATGAACCACAAGTAAGTCAATGTTTTACTGTATCTTTGCTTTAGATTTGTTTGTCATCAACACTTCTAATATCAATTTGATAAAATCTATAAATTTGTTCAAGAGCAACAAAATACTTATCTAATTCAAGTTCAATAGATAATATGTATTTTTTCAATTCTGTAAATTCATTAGTTGAAATACTTTCAAAATGATTTGAATAATCTCTTCTAATGATTTCTCCGCAATAATTATCAAATTCAATAAAGTATTTCTTTAGAGTGTGGTACGCTGAACAGGTTTTCACAGAAATCGGTAATCTTGTATTTCTAAAATATGAATAAAGCATATTTGTTATACCTGCCGAACAACTAACAATATCTTTATTAGAAATATTTTTTTTATTATTACATTCTTTAATCCGTTGATTAACTCTAGAATATAAAAAATTGTTTTTATTTTGAAGTTCAAAAAAATTATTCTCTATTAATATTCTTTTTCTTTTAAAATATCTATTAAGCCAAGCAATAATTAAGCCAACATACAAAGATGAAGCTAGAGCCATAAAAAAATCTGAAAACCATTCATTATATGCTAGATCATGATATCCAATAAATCCAGCAGATAATATTGTAAATGAAAATGCAACCAAAAAAACCAGAAAACTTAACCATAATTCTTCAAAAAGTCTTTTAATATGCCAAAGTAGTCCCCAACCAATTGCTTTTGGACTAATAGGTTTAGGAAGCATACAAAATTCAGTATCAAGTGGAACAATGCAATGAGTAAATACTAGTTCCATATATTTAGTATATCCATGACATAATTTTTCTAAATTAGGTAAATTATATTTTGAAGTAAATTTATCCCAAAATACTTTTTTTGAAATTTTATATTTGTTTTTTCCAATAATGGTTTCAAAGTCTTTTACATCCTTAAAGAACTCTGAAGCCTTTTTTGTCTTAAGAATCGAATGAAAAATAACAAAAATCTTTTCCAATTCACTATCTATATTTTCTATTTCTTTTTGAGAGTAAACATTATAATTAAACACTTAATTAAACCTCTTAAAATTCTCAACTTGAGTTAATATTTTTTCAAATATTTCCTTGTCCCATTGTGGAGGGTACCCATTCTTATATAAAGCAATTGTTAAATCTCTAGCAAGTTCATTTTTAGTATCATCTCTAGTAGTAAAATCAGCATATTTAGATTTATCATCAACAAGTTTCTTTATTTCTTTGGCTAATTTCAAACATTTTTTATCATCATAATCAAATTTATGGTCATCTCTAACTTTTATTAAAATATCAAAAAATGCTTTTTCTTGGAAAGTTATTCCTAATTTTTCAAAAGAAGTTTTATCATCTTTCAAATCACTAAATAATTTTGTTAATTCTGCTGTTAAATCTTCAATAAAGTCAAATACAACTTCACTTGTAAATACTAAATTATCTCTATTATTATATCTATCAACCACATTTTTTAATCTTTCATCAAATTCCAAAGCTTTAATAAGATTAGATTTACCATATTCTTTTATAGCAAGTTTTAATAATCTTACCAAAGCATTAAACTTGGATATTGGAAGTTGTGCCTCTTCTATTTTTTTTATGAATTCATCAGAGAAAATATCTTCTCCACCACTAATATCTTCTACTATTTCAATTCCACTACATTGAATTGCATTAGTAATCATTTCTTCCACATGTTTATTCATAATTTCAGCATCAGGAGTATTTCCGATTGTTTGTTTAAATATAATGGACCGAATAGCAAAATAGTAATTAGCCTTTTCTATTTCATCATCACTTAAATCTCCCGTTGGTGCCACTATTTGATAAGCCGATTTAAGTCTTTTTGATAATCCCATAAATCTTGTTTCTATTTCTTTTGTTACTTGAGCAAATTCAACTGCATTATTTAAACAAATTAATCTTTCTAGTGGATTACCATTAAAAAACTTAGATGAATCAAATGAATTGAATAATTTGTCAAGTAAGTCTAATTGATTTTTAAATATTCCCATTGCTAAATCTATTTGTTCAATAGGCATTGTTTCAATATTTCCATATTTTTTCATGGCAATAAGCATTTGTTGATAAAAACCAATATAGTCAACAATAATACCTTTATCTTTACCAGCAAATACTCTGTTAACTCTAGAAATAGTTTGGATTAAAGCATGTTGTTGAATAGGCTTATCAATATACATCACAGCAAGAGACGGAATATCAAAGCCTGTTAACCACATATCAACTACAATTGCTATCTTAAAATTAGATTTCTCATCTTTAAAAATTTCTGATAATCTCTTTCTATAATCAGAATTTCCACACACATCAAATAAGTCTTTTTCATCATCCTGACCTTGAGTTGCCACTAATTTAATAGTTTCAATTGAATCAAGTTTATTTAATTCTTCTTTTGTATATTTAGAAGGATTAATAGTTTTCTTTTTTTTCATCCATTCTGGTTCAAGTTGCCCAATTATTTTTAATAATGAAAAAGCTATTTTTCTGCTAGAACATACTATCATAGCTTTTTGAGTAATTTCTGGTTTATTATCTGATAAAGTTTTATAGTGATTAATAATATCTTTTGCCACTTTAAGTAATCTGTCTGGATGCCCTAAAAGTATTTCAACAGCAGTCATCTGTTTTTTAGACTCTTCTACTTGATAATCATTGGCTCCAAGTCTCTTGCACTCTTCATAATATTGATTTATTAATTTAACTTGCTCATTATTAATAATTACCCTTGCTAAAGCAGGTTCATAAGAAATATGAACCGTTATGCCATCATCAACACTTTCTTTCATAGTATATTGGTCAACTATATCACCAAACACTTTCATGGTTTCATCAATTGGAGTACCTGTAAAACCTAGATAAGTAGCCTGTGGGAATGAATCATGTAAGTATTTAGCAAATCCATAACTTTCTTCTATTTTACTTGCTAATACTTTTTGCTTATTATCTGTAACCTTTTCATTTTTATCAACAGAAATCTTTATTTTTATACCTATATTTATTTGAGTTCGATGTGCTTCATCAGAGATACAAATGATATTATTTCTTTCTGAAAGTAATCCCGTGTTTTCTGTAAATTTTTGAACAGTAGTAATATAAACTCCACCACTTTCAGACATTGATAAAGTTTCTTTTAAATCTTCTCTTGTATCAATACTTCTAACATTATTATCTCTTAAATAGGTTTTAAAAGATTCAAATCTCCCTGTTGTTTGTTTATCTAAATCTTCTCTATCAACAATTATTAAAACCGTTGGACTTTTAAATTCATCTCCATTAGTTTGAACTAGTTTCTTTGTCAAAAATAGCATTGTATAAGTCTTACCACATCCTGTAGCTCCAAAATATGTTCCACCTTTACCATCTCCCTTTGGTCTTTGATGAATTCTAATATTATCAAGTAATTTCTTTGTAGCAAAAAATTGAGGATATCTACATAAAATAGGAAACTCATCTTTGGAAGCATTATCTGGGTAAATAATAAAATCTTGTAATATTTCAAGTAATCTATCTTTTTTATAAAAACCTTTAATAGCCGAAATTAAAGAAGCAATTCCTTTTTCTTCAAGACTATCTACTTCAATTTTCCTCCATGAATAATAAAATTCATAATTAGTAAATATAGTTCCAAGTTTAGTATTGGCTCCATCGGTAATCATAGAAACAAAACAATATTTTAAAGTATTAGGAATTCCTCTAGTATACCTTATATGAATTTGTTCCCAAGCATTATAAATAGTTGCATCTTCTTTAATTGCTGTTTTAAATTCACAAATAGAAATAGGTATTCCGTTAATAAAAACTAACATATCAGGAATTCTGTGCTCTATATCATCTAACTCATATTGATTAACAATTCTAAAAATATTTATATTGGTATTATTAAAATCTATAAAATCAATATGTAATGTTTCATTATTATCTCTAATTAAATTAATGCCAAAAGTAATCTTGTTATATGTACTTCTGTTACCATCAAATAAAGGTAAAGAAGAAATATAAGATATCTCATCAATTATCTTTTGTCTTTCATTATTAGTTAAATTCAAAACGGAATATCTATTATCAAGATACTTATTAAAATCATCAATAATTAAAATATCTTTGGTTTTTCTGTGTAAAGTTGAACCAAAAGAATACTCGTAGCCTTGTTGTTCAAACAATGAAATTATTGCTTTTTCTAATTGTTCTTCAGTGAATTTACTCATGCATTAACCTCAACTGAAAATATTCTATTTTCCAATTGTAATCTTGATAAAACATTATACTTTTTGTTTTCGCTAGATAAATAGTTTTGATACATCAATAATAAATTTGAAACTTCAAGAGGATTATCATGACCTTTAGAATAAAAGAAAAACAATTTAATTTTTTTATTATTATATAAATCATAATGGTCAAATATTGTTTGAAAGTAAGAAAAATCTTGTTTGTTTAATGAATGTCCATAAAAACAAATATTCTCAATAGTATCTGCTAAAACATTATGGAGTCTTACTGCTTTATTTTTGTCAGAATAAAACAAATGAAGTTTTCTACTTTGCTTTGTGAATTTATAAATATATGGGAATACTCTAAGTTTTGATGAAACATCTTGACTATCAATTCCAAAGATAATATTAGAGTTTGTTGTTCCATGAACATATTCAATATCATCCTCTGAAAATAATTCTTTTGTAGAACTGATTTTATTATAATTAAAATATCTTTGGTTTTTCTGTGTAAAGTTGAACC
>JAISJY010000169.1 GCA_031261365.1 Caryophanales bacterium
GTTAAACTCAACTTTAGAGATTAAAAAAGTTTTTGATAAATTACTACAAGAAAAAAAGAAGTTAGATTATTTGAGACTTTTTGATATTTTAAAAGAGAATAATGATTTTGAAGTTATACTTTGGTGTTTAGATTTGTTTCCTGTTTCTTTAGATTATGAGATTTTAGATTTATATTCTTTTTATTATAAAGAAAATATGGATGAACTTTATTATAAATTATGTTTGAAACAAATTAATTCTCCTAAAGTAGATGTTAATTATTTTTCTTTGTATTACTCTCAATTATTACAAAATAACTCTATGTATGTTATTGATTTACAAGCTATAATGAATGAGAAATTGACGAATTTAGAGATTAGAAGGATTAAAGAAAAATGCGGTATTTAAAATATTTAGATAAATATAAAATTAATTTAGAAAATAAAATTATTGTGGTCACAGGTGCAAACTCTGGTAATGGGTTTTTTGTGAGTTTGCAGTTAGCTTATTATAAAGCGACAATTATCTTAAGTTGTCGGAATGAAAGCAAGGCTCAAGAGGCTCAGGAAAGAATATTAAAAGAAGTACCTGATGCCAAGCTTTTTATTGAGAAAATAGACATCGGAGACTTTGAAAATATTAATGATTTTGTAACAAGAATTAAAAAGAATTATGGATATATTGATATATTAGTTAATAATGCAGGTGTTTATTATTCTGATAACACTATGCGGATTAATTATTTAGGTTCTTATTATTTAACTAAACAACTATTACCTATTATTAAAGAAAGAGTTGTCATTGTTTCTTCACTTGTTTATCGTTTTGGTAAGTTTAATTATGCCAACTTATTGGATAATAAAAATGTAACAAGAGCGTATTTTAATTCCAAGTTAGCAGTTTATCAAATGAGTATTTATTTTGCTTCTTTATATCCAACTATTAAGTTTACCATTGCTCACCCTGGTGTTACCGCGACTAACATTTTGAAGTCCGCCAACAATAAAATGAGTAATATCTTAAAATCAGCAGGTAGTAACTTTTTGAAATTGTTTACGCATTGTCCCGAGAAGGCAAGTTTATCAACAATTAGAGCCGTGATAGATGATTGTGCTAATTTAACTTTATATGGTCCAAGAGGCTTATTTACGATTTCAGGTTTTCCTCAAAAAGAGAAACCTCATAAAGTTATTAATAAAAATATTGATAAATTAATTGAAGCAACCGAATTACTTATAAAATAACTCTATTTCACTAGTGATGTTATTACTCATATAAGAGATATAAAATTGTTTTTTTATTTGTTTGGAAAATAAACATTTAGGATTAAAACTTAATAGTTCTTTTTTAATACCTGTTCCAATAAATTTAGCAAAACATTCAATTTTTGTCCATTGTTTAGTATAATAAAGATCGTTTTTGAAAGAGAAATACTTTTTTAAGACCTTTTTTGCTTGAGGAGTTCTATTGATATTTAAAACATCAACCCCACATTCTTGGTTTGAAATAGCAATAACTAGAATATTGGTATCATCAGCAATAGAGAAGAATATTCCTTCATAATAAGGCTTTCCATAGTTATTATAAGTAATTAAATCATTATTAAAAACTATCTGATATTTAGCAAATATATCTTTTAAGGCTTTGAAAGGGTTTGTTTGATTTTCTAGAATATAAATGTGATTAAAAGTTTCTTTCACCTAATTATTATAATTTGTTTAAAAAAGTATTGATATTTTATTTTATTGAATTATAATATTTAAGCATTATTTGTAATGCCTGTGGGGGTTTAGCTCAGCTGGAAGAGCACCTGCTTTGCAAGCAGGGGGTCGAGAGTTCGAATCTCTTAATCTCCACCAAAAATATCTAAAATAAGCCTAAAAATGAGGCTTTTTTTCTTTGGGGTTTAACAGTGTTAAAATTTATTTTATTATTCAAATTAGAAATTTAAAAAAATAACAAGCTGAAAAAGTTGGCAGTCTTATTAATTAAAAGGTATAATTGTAAATGTAAGTTTATTGAATTAGAGATTGGATAACATATGTACATTAATGCATTAATGCTAAGTGAATATTTACTGATAATATATATTCGTTAGCAAAAGTTGTTGTTAGTGTGACATTTGAAAATTAATGGCTTTGTTCAATTAAACACTGAATTGGAGATAACGAATGATAACTGGTGAATTGAAGAGTAAAATTGATAACATTTGGGAAACATTTTGGACTGCTGGAGTATCTAATCCGCTTTCAGTAATTGAACAAGTTACATATTTGTTATTTATAAAGCTGTTAGACGATGGACAAATTAAAAGAGAAAGAAATGCTCAGGCTTTAGGCGGACAAGTTCTAAGAGATTTAGTTTTTAAAGAAGGTAATTATGTTGATGAATTAAATAATATAAATGAACCATATAATAATTTAAGATGGCATGTATTTAAAAATATAGATTCAGAAAAAATGTACTATTTAGTTAAAGATAAGGTGTTTGTTTTTATTAAAAACATTCATGAAGGTAAAGATACAGCTTTTGCGAGATATATGAAAAATGCTGTATTTTTGGTACCAACTGCTCGAGTATTAACTAAAGTTGTTGATGGGTTAGATGCTCTTGATTTAACTAATAAAGATATTATGGGTGATGTATATGAGTATCTTTTAGCAAAGATTGCTTCTTCAGGAACAAATGGTCAGTTTAGAACTCCAAGACATATTATAAAAATGATGGTTGAATTAATGAAACCAACATTAAAAGATACCATTTGTGATCCAGCTATGGGTAGTGCAGGATTTATTGTTGAATCTGCGAGATATATTCAAGAAAATTATAGACAAGAACTACTTAAACAAGAAAACCAAACTAAATTTAGAGGTGAAATGTTTAGCGGTTTTGATACAGATGAAACAATGCTTCGTATTGGAGCTATGAATATGTTACTTCATAATGTTGATACTCCAGATATTAGATACCAAGATTCTCTAAGTGATGATAATACTGATAAAAATAAATATTCATTAGTATTAGCTAATCCACCTTTTACTGGAAGTTTAGATGTTGAAACTATTGCTAAAGATTTACTTGCTATAACCAATACT
>JAISJY010000035.1 GCA_031261365.1 Caryophanales bacterium
AAAACAGTCAAAATGTCCGAATTATAAAAAACAATTACTCCAATTAATTCGGACAAAAACAATCAAAATGTCCGAATTAATTTTATATAGTGATATAATGTTTTAAGGAGAATAAATATGCTTAGCGAAAAACAAATTTTAGAAGCACAACAATTAGCAGTTGCTGAAATGAAAAAAACTGTGAACGAAAAAGATGGAAGAGTTCATCCATTTGTTGGAGCAGTTTTACTTTTTAAAGATGGAACTATGATTGGGGCTCATAGGGGTGAATATGATAATGGAGATCATGCCGAGTTTACTTTATTACGAAAGAAATGTCAAACTAAAGTTGTTGAGGATACTGTAATTTTTGCTACTTTAGAACCGTGTTTTCAAAGGCACTTTCCTAAAGTTTCATGTGCCCAAAGGATTATTGATAGAAGAATCAAAGAAGTATACATAGGTATAGATGATCCTGATCCTTCGGTTAGTGGAAGAGGTAAAAAACTTTTAGAAGACTCAGGAATAAAAATTCATTATTTTAATAGGAAATTACAAAAAGAAATATTTGAGTGCAATAAAGAGTTTTTGGGAGATGCAATTTTAAGAAGTAAAATCGAGAAAGAAAAAGTAGAGAAAATTGAGTATTACGGGTTAGACGAGATAGTTTCTAATTTTAACATTCAAGATATATCATCTAAAGCGATAAATTTATTCCTTAGCAAATCTAAACTTAAAGACGAATATAACAAAGATACTATAATGGAACAATTTGTAAAATGGGGATTAGTTTATAAAAAAGATAACCAATATGAGTATACAAAGAGTTTTATAATGCTATTTGCTGCAAAACCTTCTGATTATCTAAATAATGTTCAATTTAAGTTAAAGTTTTTTGAAGAAAACTCCACGCTTGATTTACCGCTTGTTTTATTGCCCAATGAAATAGAAAAATATCTAAACACTAAAATTCCTTCAATAGCTCTTAGAATAAAACCAGAATTAGAAAATAGGAAAATGTATCCAATTGAACCTTTACTTGAAGGATGTATTAATGCTATGGTTCATCGAGATTACCAAATTGAAGGAACAAATAATCAATTAACTATTGATTCTAAAGGAATAACTATCAAAAGTCCTGGTAGTGCGGTCGAACCACAAACTGTAACAAATTTAGTGACCTTAAATGCATCTTCTATTGTAAGAAATCATAAGATTAATTTTATATTTGCTTCAATGCATTATGTAGAAAATAATAATTTTGGAATGGATAAGATGAAAAACATTCCTTTAAATTATGAAAAGCCATTTCCAGTTTATGTGTATAAAACGCCTTACCTTGAATTAACTTTCTATTTCAGCAAGAACGAATTAGTTGATGATAAGGTTGCTTTTTATCCTACAACCTACAGTGTTAATGAAATAGCTGCAATTGAATATTTAAAAGTTGCTAAACAAACAAATAATAGTGATTTACTTAAATCACTTCAACTATCTAATAGTAAAGCTGTTCAAAGATTATTAGAAAAATTAGTTGTAAATAATGTAGTTGAAGAGTTTGGAAATACTAAAGGTAGAAACTATAGGCTAAAAATGTTGTAGTTAACGAGAGTGATAAACAAGATATAGTATAAAGAATAACCAACAATAGATAATAAACTATATTTAATCATAAATTTGAAATTATAGAAAATTTATATATTTTTTCATGTTAATGATAAAATTATAGAGAGCATAATATGGAAATTACCGAAGAAAAATTTGCAAAATTACTAGATGAGTCTGTTTTTGAAAATTTGGAAATATTTCGTGATGTGCTTCATTATTATTATAAAGAGCGAATTATTGAAGACATAGACTCAGGTTTAACCGAAGACGATTATCCTAATTGGAGAATAACTATCAAAGGTGATAAATACAATATTTATATTGAACTAAAGTATTTTATGATTTGGACTGATGCACCAAATCAACCAGAGGTATCTCATTTTCATTTCGATTATTGCTTTTTTAAAGAATTGTTTTTTGATTTACTTGATCCAATGGTCAACGATACATTTAAATACTAAAATGGTTGGTAAGTTCGTATGATAATTAAAACAACTAGTGATGTAATAAAATATCTAAGTATTGATAAAAAAGATAATCTCAGTACTCATGAAATATATATTTGGCAATGTAATTTATTCACATTTAATGATAAAGAATTTTTAATGTTTGTAAACGAATTAACTAAAGCAATTCTAGTAGTTAATAATGTGAAGAGAAACACTGCTTTATCTAGAATGAGAGGTTATTTCAGAAGAGTGTGGTCTGTAGCGATTTATGGAGTTGAAACTCGTTTAATGAATAAATATTATAGAGATTTATTTAAAGAATTTTATGCCATTGAAACCTTAAACTCTTCTATTCAAGAATATATTGAAGAATCTATTGAGTATATGAAATATATCTTGAATGATAGAATTGAAATGAACGATAAAGACACAGAAGAATACATTATGATAGAAATTAATCAAAGACTTAATGATAATATTTTACAAAAAGATATAAATAGAACTTATCCTTGTAATGTTTTCAAAGATGAATTATTAAAGGTTTATAATTAATTACAAATTTCCCAATAAATACACTATATGTTTTAGCTTGATTTGACTACTT
>JAISJY010000072.1 GCA_031261365.1 Caryophanales bacterium
CCTTGCCAAATGCATAACAGCACTTTCAATCTCTGAGTAAGATTTTCCTTTTGCACTCACCCTTGCAATAAATACAAGTGTCAGTCCTTCCATAAACTTTTCTTCATTTAATCTATAACTTTCTCTAATTAATCTTGTAACACGATGTCTAACGATACTATTTCCTACTTTTTTACTGACTGAAATTCCTAACTTAGTTATTATGTTATCATTTGTAATAACATTTATTCCATTCACACTTTTAACGCCATTATCTACATTATTTTTATTAACGTTATTACCTTGAATGGTCGCATTACTTTCGTTAATAATATTCTTATTAATATTATTATTTTTTGCAGTAACATTACTCTTATTAATATTATTATTTTTTATAGCAATATTACTTTCATTATCAATAACATAAAGTATAAGATATTTGTTTGCAAATGAAACACCATTTTTATAGACATATCTAAAATCATTATTCTTTTTTAGACTTTCTGTGTATTTCATATTGACCTTCCTCTTTACAAATCTTCTTAAATTGAGAAAAAAAGCTCACTAAACCAGTGAACTCATTTCATCTCTTTACATAGATTAAATTACTATGCTGATAATTTAGCTCTTCCTTTAGCTCTTCTACTTGCAAGAACTTTTCTTCCGCCTGGTGAGCTCATTCTTGCACGGAAACCATGTACTTTTGAACGTTGTCTTTTCTTTGGTTGAAATGTCATTTTCATGTGGGTTGCACCTCCTCATATATTTTCATTCAAAAAATATTTTCTTGAATTTTTCTTCATCTTTTTATGTATCTTAAAGACATCATTTCCAATTATACTTTACGAATCCCTAAATTGCAAGAAAAATAAGTATAATATTACTTTTTTTTACTATACAAAATGCAATATTACAATATATAGTGTTTTTATTGATGACAATACACAATATTTCAAAATAATAAATGAGTTTTATACGTCTACATCTAATTACTTACATTATTAGAATATAAAGCACAATAGTTTATTTTATTCACATTCCCATGTGGATAACCCCTATAATTTGATGCGAATACAGTGTGGATATTTTTATTTTTTTTACAATATCCTTAGATAGTCCTAATTTTTAAGCGTGGATAACTTTATAAACATATAGTTATGCTTGTTTTTAAGCCCTTTTTGGTATATAATAAATATGTTGCTTTATGCAAAAAATTAATATTAAATCAAAGGTAGGTAATATATATATTATGGCTATAGTTAAAGAAAAATGGCAAGAGATAATTAATAATTTACGAATAGAGCATGACATCACTGATGTCTCTTTTAACACGTGGGTTAAACCGCTTTATGTATATGATGTTATTGATAAAATTATTCTTATAAAAGTAGAGGCTCATGATCATATAGATTATATTTCAAATAAATATTTATTACCTTTAAAAGTCTGTATTGCAGAAACTATTGGCGAAGAATATGATATTATTTTCTTTTCAGATGAAGATAAAATTCAGCATCTATTAGATTCTTCTTTGAATTTAAAAAAATCCAAATCTGTTTTTGAAAAAGCAGGTTTAAATGACAAATATACATTTGACACATTTGTCGTAGGTGGCAATAATCAATTTGCACATGCTACTGCCCAAGCTGTGGCTAGTAATCCAGGAAAAGTTTACAATCCACTCTTTATATATGCTGAAGTTGGACTTGGTAAAACACATTTAATGCATTCAATTGCACATCATATTTTAGAGGAAAATGAGAAAGCAAAAGTCATTTATGTTACAAGTGAAACATTTACAAATGACCTTATTCATGCCCTTCGTACTAACAAAGGTGATGAAACTGTCATGACTAACTTTAGGTCAAAATATAGAAATAGTGATATTCTTTTAATTGACGATATTCAATTTTTAATAGGAAAAGAAAGTACACAAGAAGAATTTTTTCACACATTTAACCACCTTCATACACTAGGAAAGCAAGTTGTTATTTCTAGTGATAAACCACCAAAAGAGATTGAAACGCTCGAGGCTAGACTTCGAACACGATTTGAAATGGGAATTATTGCTGATATTTCGGCACCAGATTATGAAACAAGAATGGCTATATTACAAAATAAGATAAAGGTAGATGGATTAGAAAAATACAACATTCCAATAGATGTCTTGGCACATATTGCTACCTATATTAAAACAAATATTAGAGAACTTGAGGGATCACTTAATAAATTAATTGCTCTTTATAAACTCAATAATCAATTAGTGCCTCTTGATATTAATCTTGCAAATAAAGTACTAGCTGATTTTATATCTGAAGATAAGCGAGAAATAACGCCTGAATATATTATAGAAGTTGTTGCAGAACATTTTTCATTATCAATTAAAGATTTAACTGGTTCTAGTAGAGCCAATAATGTTACAGGCCCTAGATTTATGTGTATGTATCTCATTAATAAATTGACGAATACAACTCAAAAAGGAATAGGCGCAGTCCTTGGTAAAAGAGACCATTCAACAGTTAAAAATGGTTTAGATAAGATAGAATTAGCTATTTCAAATGATGAAGCAGTCGCTAATACAATAGAAATTCTAACTAAAAAAATAAACCCTGTTTTATCCATATAGTGTTGATAACTTCTTAAATATTTGTTGATAACCCTTACTTTTTTACTTTTCTTTATATAAGATATACAAAGTTATCCTTATTAATGAACATTCTATCATTTGATTATCACACGAGTTATCATTGCTACAAACCTAGTTAAATAGTGGCTTTAAAGTACTTTTCCGCTTATCCACAGCCCCTATTACTAATAATACTAGTTTTTTTATATATTTATATATGTCATATATTTTCAAAACAAAGGAGAATAACTTATGAAAATAATTTGCGAAAGAGAACAATTACAAAAGGGTGTTTCTATTGTTTCAAAAGCAGTATCTTCGAAAACATCACTTAAAATTTTAGAATGTATTCTTATTGATGCCTCTGGTGATGATATAAAACTAACTGGTAATGATATGGATTTAGGCATTAGAACTAAGATATTAGGTAAAATAGAAGAACCAGGGATTATTGCTGTTGAAGCTAAACTATTTGAAAATATTATTAGAAAACTTCCTGATG
>JAISJY010000033.1 GCA_031261365.1 Caryophanales bacterium
TGGAACATAAACCGCTTGAATTGAAGTAATAGAACCTGTTTTAGTAGAAGTTATTCTTTCTTGTAATTCCCCCATTTCACTCGCTAAAGTCGGTTGATAACCAACTGCTGATGGTATTCTCCCTAATAAAGCACTCACCTCACTACCTGCTTGAGAAAATCTAAAAATATTATCAATAAACAATAAAACATCTTGACCTCTCTTATCTCTAAAGTACTCTGCCATCGTTAAAGCCGTTAAAGGAGTTCGCATTCTAACACCAGGAGTTTCATTCATTTGCCCAAAAACTAAAGCCGTATTCTTTAAAACTCCCGTTTCTTGCATTTCATAATATAAATCATTGCCCTCTCTGCTTCTTTCTCCAACACCTGCAAAAACTGAAATACCAGCATGATTATGAGCCACATTAAATATTAATTCTTGAATTAAAACAGTCTTACCAACTCCAGCACCACCAAACAAACCCACTTTACCACCTTTTAAATATGGACACAATAAATCAATAACTTTGATACCTGTTTCTAATATTTGATCCATTTGCCCTTGTTGAGCAAAGGTAGGTGCTTGTCGGTGAATTGGCATTCTTTTCCTAACTATTAAAGGTCCTTTATTATCAATAGGTTGCCCTAAAACATTAAACATCCTGCCTAAAACTTCATTACCCACAGGAACACTAACAGGCTTACCTAAATTAATAGCTTCTTGATTTCTTTTCAAACCATCCGTTGAACCTAAAGCAATACACCTAACTATTGTTTCACTTATTTGTTGAGCTACCTCCGCATATAAAATACTATCTTTTAGTTCTATCTTAATCTCATTATAAGTTTCAGGAAGTTCCCCTTTCTTAAAAACAATATCAATAACAGGTCCTAAAACTTGCCACACTTTCCCAATAGTCTTGTCAATATTAATCATATATTCCTTCTTTCATCCCCGAAACAATTTCTATTATCTCTTGAGTAATTGTTGTTTGTCTAATTTTATTATATTCAATTTGCAAATTATCTTTAATATCTTGAGCATTATCAGTGGCTTTTTGCATTGCTAAACGCCTCGTGCTCTGCTCACTAACATGACTTTCTATCAAATGAGAATAAATAGTAGTTTCAAAATATAAAGGTATTAAATAATTCAAAATAGAATCCTCATCTGGTTCAAATAATAATATACCGTTTGGAATATAATCAACCCCACTATCTTTTAAAGTTAAAGGTAGCAAAGGTATAGAAGTGAGTTCATAAGTGTATTGATTAATAAAAGCCGTATAAACAAAACGAACACTTCCAACAACATTTTTATCAAATAAACTAATTGCCAATTTAGCAATGCTCGTTGCTTCATCTCTCTCATAACCTGATTTATCATCTTCTATTTTTAAAACAACATCATAACCTAAATCTTCAAAAGCATTAATTCCTTTATGACCAATGACAATAACTTTATCAGTTTTTCTAATCTTATCCTTAGCAAACTCAATAGCATTCTCATTATATGCTCCACATAAACCAAAGTTACTAGTAACCACAATAAATAAAGTTGAATTAGGATTAGTATTTAAAGAATAGTGATTTTTTTTATCAGGATGCTCTGTTAAAACAAGATACATTAATTGATAAATATCTTTAGCAAAAGCTTGGTTAGAATCATAAATAGCCCGTTCTTTTTTTAATTTAACATTAGCAATTAATTCCATGGCATTTGTTATTTTTTGATTAGCATTAATGGCTTTAATTCTCGTGATAAGATTTACTCTTTTAACTGACATACTCTTTAATAAACTCCTCAGAAAACCGCAACATAATAGTCTTTATTCTTTTACTTAAAACATCACTCAACTTCTTTTCTCTATTTATTTCCTCAATAATTTCGGGATGTTTTTCTTTAATTAAAGTTCTCACCTCATAACAATATCTAGCAATATCGTGAGGATGAACATCTCTAAAAGTTCTATTTTTACTCGCAAAAAGTTCTAAAACTTCATCTGCAAAAGACAAATTAAGATATTGATATTGCTTTAAGACTTCTAAAACTTTAACCCCGTGTTCAATAATATTCTTCGTTACAATGTCTAAATCAGAACCAAATTGAGTAAAAGTTTGTAATTCTTTAAAATTAGCCAATTCTATTTTAAGAGAACCTGCCACTTGCTTCATCGCTTGATATTGAGCCGAACTACCAACTCGAGAAACTGATAATCCAACATCTATTGCAGGTCTTTGCCCACTATTAAATAAATCAGTTTGTAAAAATAATTGTCCATCTGTAATAGAAATAACATTAGTCGGAATATAAGCCGAAATATCACCACTTTGAGTTTCTACAATAGGCAAAGCCGTGATAGAACCGCCTCCATTTTCTTTATTTAATTTAGCTGCCCTCTCTAATAATCTACTATGTAAATAAAAAACATCACCAGGGTATGCCTCTCTTCCAGGACTTCGTCTTAATAATAAAGAAATAGTTCTATAAGCAATAGCATGTTTACTTAAATCATCAAAAACTATTAAAACATCTTTACCTTGATGTAACCAATATTCTGCAATAGCCATCCCAGAATATGGAGCTAAATATTGTCTAGCAGGTAAATCACTAGCATTAGAAAGAACAATAGTCGTGTAATCTAAGGCTTCTCTCTTTTTTAAAGTATTAACAATTTGAACTACCGAAGAGTTTTTTTGACCAATAGCTACATAAACACAATAAACATTTTGTCCTTTTTGATTTAAAATAGTATCAACCGCCAGAGCTGTTTTTCCTGTTTGCCTATCTCCAATAATTAATTCTCTTTGCCCTCTGCCAATTGGAATTAACCCATCAATAACTTTAATGCCTGTAAGTAAAGGAGTATCAACCGAACTTCTTTGCATAACACTAGGAGCTAAAGCCTCAATATCCCTGTATTCACTAAATGATAAAGCACCTAAATCATCTAAAGGTTCTCCTAAAGCACTAACAACCCTCCCTAATAATCCATCACCTACCGGCACTTGAGCTATTTTTCCTGATTTACTAACAATATCTCCAGGGTCAATAAAACGAGATTCAGCAAACAAAATAATCCCAACATTATTTTCTAATAAATTCAAAACCATCCCTGAAGAACCATTAGCAAAAAAGACAAGTTCCCCCAACATAGCATCTAATAAATCACTCACCAAAGCAATATTATCACTAATTGATAAAACTACTCCTTGAGTATGAGCATTATACTTATTCATAACTATTATAATTCTTTAAAAAAGTTTCTATAGTCTCATTTAAGATTTTATCATCTAAAGGTTTATTCCCTGATTTAGCATTAATTGTCAAAATTATTTCTTTCATTTCCTTAAAAAACTCTTGCTTAGAATTATCTAAACTTGATTCTAAAGCAATTAAAGATTCTGACTTTCTTTTTTGAATATCTTCTAAGGCTTGTTTAATCAAAGCATTGTTTTCTTCACTTAACTTTAAAGCTTTATTCTCGGCTTTTTTAATAATTTCTTTGGATTTTTCTTCCGCTATTTCACTAGCCTTTTGAGCTTTTTCTAATTCCAATAAAGTTTCAGCTTCATGGTCATTTAAATGCTCTTTCCTTTTAGAAATCATCTTCTTTATTTTCTTCCAAAAGAAAAAATAAAAAACTAAAAAAAGAATTCCTGTGGCAATTAATTGAGCAATTAAATCTTGCCAAGAAGGTAATATTTTTTCCCCTATATCACCTAAAGGATTATCTGCTAAAAAGAAAAACATTCTATACTCCTAAAACAAATATTAACAAAATAGCCACTACTAAACAATAAATCGCTACTGTTTCTGTTAAACCTATGGAAATAATCATATTTGACCTAATCAAATCATTGGCTTCAGGGTTTCTCCCCACTGCTTCTACGGCTTTACCACCAATAATTCCTTCCCCAATACCAGCTCCAATACCACCTAACATTGTGATACCTGCTCCAATAGCCGCCATACCTTTTAAGAAATATGGTCCATAAGTTTCAGCAACATCTGCCAAAGCAAAAATAATACTTAACATACTAAACTTCTCCTTTATTTAATTTTCTCTTAACTTTTTTCTTTTTTACTTCAATTTCTGACTCCCTACTAATAAACAAAGCACTCAATAAAACAAAAACAGTTACTTGAATATAACAGTCAAAGATATCAAAAAACGCGTGTAAAACAGGGGTAATCAAAGGTCCAATGAGATTAGGCATACCAATTTTAGCAAAAGGGCTATTAGTTGCCCAATAAACTAAATCAATAATAACTTCACCTGCCACCGCATTTCCAAATAATCTAAAAGTTAAGGAAATTAGAATACTTGGAAAGGTAATAATATTAATAGGTAAAAAGAAGATAAATGGTTCAAAAAACCGAGATGCCCAGCCTTTTATTCCTTTATATTTAAGAGAAACAACATGTAAACTAACAAAAGTTATTAAAGCAAAACATAAAGGGACACTAGTAGATGTTAAAGGACCTGGTAGTGCAAACAAAGGCAGAAGAAATGCCATTACCATATAAATAGTAACAAAACATAAATAAGGAGCAAAAGCTTTAAATCTTTGACCCATTTTACTAACCGTAAACTTTTCAATGCTCTCTACAATATATTCAGCAAACATAACTAACCAAGGAGGATTTTTAGGATTTGCTTTATCTGCCATAATTCCAATTATTATTGCTAAAATACCTAATATTAAAAAAAGGATTAAAGAACCATAAACTTCTGGATGTATATGCCTTAGAAAATCAATCATTTTTCACCTACCCTTAAAGAAACAAAAGGAACTAATAAATAAAAAGCAGATACTCCAATGCCAACTCCAATTATACTTATATAGTTAGGTAGTAAAACTGCTATTAATAAACCTATTAAAACTAAAAACATCCGAACAATGAAAGAGGAAAATAAACTTGACTTTGTTTGTTTTTTATTCAATAAATATAGATTATTAACACCATTCTCTAATAAAGTATAATTAAGATAACCTACCCCTGCTCCTATAATAATTCCTGACATAATACTGACCTTTTGTAAAAATAAGAAGCATAAGGCAATAAGCAAAACAATGAGTGTTGTATATTTTTTGCTATTACTAAAAACTACCTTATTCATACATATATTATTATAATCATCTCTTTAAAAAGGGGGTAAATATCTTGTTAGAAAGCGGTATTTTTGTTAAGGTTTATTATATAGATAATAATTTCATTGTCAATTTTCAAATAAAATATATAATATTAGCATTAAGGAAAAATAATCTATGGAAAAATTAATAGGTGCTGCTTTATTAGGGCAGTCAGGCGGACCAACAAGTGTAATTAATTCATCAGCAGCAGGTGTCTTTATTGAAGCTCTTGATAAGGACTGTATCACTCATGTTTTAGCAGCTCATCATGGTATTAAAGGAATATTAGAAGAAGATTTCTTTGATATTTCTAAAGAAGATAAAAACGAATTACAATTATTATTAACAACACCTTCTTCTGTTATTGGTTCAATTAGATATAAATTGAAAGACCCAAAAGTTGATGATAGTGAATATAAAAGAATTCTAGAAGTATTTACTAAATACAATATTAGATATTTCTTTTATAATGGTGGTAATGATTCGATGGATACTTGTAACAAAATAAGTAAATATATTAATGATACAGGTTATGAATGCCGGTGCATTGGTATTCCGAAAACTATTGATAATGATTTAGTTGGAACTGACCATTGTCCCGGTTATGGAAGTGCTGCTAAATATATTGCAACTACAATTATGGAACTTTATCATGATGCAACAGTTTATGAATCAAAGCAGATTACTATTGTTGAAATTATGGGTAGAAATGCTGGTTGGTTAACCGCTGCTTCTTGTTTGGCTAATATTAGAGGCTGTGGACCTGATTTAGTTTATTTACCAGAAAAACCTTTTGATATGGAACAATTTTATCAACAAGTTACCCATGTTGTTGATAATAAAGGTAAATGTATTATTTGTGTTTCCGAAGGTATTAAAACTAAAGAAGGAAAATATATTCCAGAACTGTATTCTAAATTAGCCAAAGACTCTTTTGGACATGCTCAGTTAGGTGGGACTGCTGTTTGTTTAGCTAGAGAACTTGGTAAACGGACTACTGTCAAAATTAGAGCTATTGAATTATCATTATTACAAAGATGTGCCGCTCATTTAGCTAGTAAAACTGATGTTATTGAAGCTTTTAATGCGGGGGCAGAGGCAGTTAAAGCGGCTATAAATGGTAAAACTGATGTTATGGTTAGTTTTGATAGACCTTTTAGTGACCCTTATATTATTAATTATGATTTAATCTCTTTAAATGAAGTAGCTAATAAAGAAAAAACAGTTCCTTTAGGTTGGATTAAATATGATAATTCTGGTATGACTAATGAGTTTTATAATTATGCTTTGCCATTAATTCAAGGAGAATTAAAAGCTCCTTTAGAGAGTGGCTTGCCTAAATTTGCTAGATTAAGAAGACTTAATTATAGAATAAAAGAATAACTTTAATTAAAAAAGTGATTTAAACTTTATTAACTATTAATCTATTTACAACAATATTTAAATATTATATTCAGTGTCTTTAGTATTAATAAAACCTAAAACTAATGAAGCAAATATTAAAGGTGTTTCATACATAGAAGCATGTCCGGTTTTAGGCAAAGAAACAATAAATGAATTAGGAATTAAATCTTTTAACACTTTTTGCTCAGGTGTTGGAGTTAAATAATCTTCCTCAGCTGTGACAATAAGAGTTGGAGCAACTATTTCATTAATCCTATTTAATAAATCGTGACTTTCACTGCTCCTAGTTAATCTTTCCATAGCCTTTAAGAAAACAGGATTAGAAAAAGTAGGTTTTAAAGTTTCCTCTCTTCTTCTCATCCAGTCTAGTCTTTTCTGATAAAAATGAGGCGAATAAATAACAGGAATAGTTTGATAATAATAAGCCATTGGATCTAATGTTCTACTAGTTATTATCCAACCTTCTCCAATATCTTTTAGCCAAGCACTTGTTTTAGCAGTCGTATTAAATAAAACTAACCTATCTAATCTTTCTGGGTAATTAACAGCAAAATGTAAAGCAACCTCTCCACCATAACTAATACCAACAACACTAACCTTATCTAAAGTTAAATAATCTAATAAGGCTTTGACTAATTCAGCTTGAGTATCTTGGTCATAAGTAATTAAAGCTTTATCAGACTGCCCTTGATCTATAAAATCAACTCTAATAAACATATTATTATTAGAAAAACTATTAACAAAAACTTCCCATGACTTAGTAGACATCATAATACCATTCAAAATAATAAAAGGTTTTCCTTTTCCTTTTATATCATAAAAAATATTGTGTTCTTTGAATTTAAAAAACATTTATTTTTCCTCGCTTAAATAGCCCATTTTAATGGCTTCACGAACTAATTCAGCTCTAAACTTAGGGTGAGCAATAGAAATAAGTAATTTAGTTCTTTCTTGAATAGAAGTTCCTCTTAAATTAACCACTCCATATTCAGTAACTACTCTATCAACATCATTTCTACTTAAAGATACAGCTGCTCCGGGTTTTAAAGTTGGAACTATTTTACTAACTTCCTCTCTTTCACCAGTTAACTGATTCTTAACAGAAGCTGTTGAATATAAAGCAATAAAACTAATACCGTTTTTACTGTTTTGAGCCCCAACTGCTGTATCAGACTGTCCACCTGTACCACTAAATTGTTTATAACCAATAGATTCACTAGCACATTGCCCTGATAAATCTACTTCTAAAGCCGCATTAATACTTATTTGATTATCGTTTTGTCCAATAACGGCTGGGTCATTAACAAATAAACCATCTAACATTAAACAAGTTGGATTATTATCTAAAAAATCATAAAGTTCTTTTTCTCCCAAAGCAAAACAAGCCACATGTTTATTCGGATATAATTGTTTTTTAGCACCCGTGATAACACCTGCCTTAATTAATTTAACTGCCCCCGTTGTAAACATCTCAGTATGTAAACCTAAATCTTTTTTACCATATAAACTTTCTGCCACAGCATCAGGCATTCCCCCAATTCCTAATTGAATACAAGACCCATCTGGAATTAAGTCAGCAATATATTTTCCAATAGCTCTATCTCTTTCATTAATCGGAGCTTTAGGCAAAACAGGAGCGGGGTAATCAGTTTTAATTAAATAGTCTATTTCAGAAATATGAACTTCCACATCTCCAAAAACTCTCGGATAATTAGGATTTTCTTCTAAAATAACTAATCTTGCTCTCTTAATAGCAGCTTTTTCATAAACATTTGATAAAGATAAAGAAACATAACCATGTTTATCTACAGGTGAACATATGCCAACATAAACATCAGGATTATGAGTATCAAATCTCTTTTTAGCTGCTAAATGTTAATGATTAGGAATAAAACTAAAATTGCCATTTTCTGCCCCTTTCCGCATATCAGCATTGTAAAACCAACCATCTAATTGAAATTTATCTTTATAAAGAGGATTAGTAAAGTATTCCGCCTTACTTAATGGTAAACAATTAGTTACAGTAACATGATTTATTCTATCAGCTATTTCGTGTAAATGGGTAACAAACTCTTTGGGTTCAGCACCTGCCATACCAATAACAATATAATCACCATCTCTTATCTTTTTAAGTGCACTATTTAAAGTACTGTATTTTAATTCTTTCATAATATTCCCTCCTAAAAAATAAGGGGAAGATTTCTCCTCCCCTATCTATAAATCTTTAACTAACTATTTTGCTCTAATTGTTGCTAAACCTTCAGTTGGTCTAACTTTATCAAAGCCAGAAGTAGCATGAGTGTCACTTATTGGATAATATCTATTTAAAGATAAAGTATCTAATCCAACTCTACTTCCGTTACCCCAATCAATTTCACCACATAAAGGCAAATCTAATGGAGCACTTTCAGCAACTTGAATAAATGAATCCCAAGTAACTCTGTCTAAATCAACTCTGTCTAATAAAGCAACAAAAGCTTTTGCAGCCACAAAACCAGCCACTGCAAAATTGTTTGCCCATAATGAACCAGCTGTAGTTACACCGTCAGATAAATCTGAACTAACCATTAATCTAACATATTCTGCCCAATATTCTTCAGTAAAACCAGGGAATGCTGCAGCAGGAAGAGTAATTTCACCATAAGGTAAAGCTTGTAAATCAGGATGAAGAGGTCCAGGAGCAGCTGCATCCACGATATCTACCCAAGCATTTGCATAAACATCAAAAGGTAAAGCAGAACCATCACTAGTAACATTTGTTGCATTTGCATTAACATAACTTGAGAAAACAGGAGCAGTATTTGTAACACTCTTTAAAGCAGTAACAGTTGCCGTAAAACCAGGTTGGTTAGAAGCAACTATAATAGCAGCAGGACTAGCAGCTTTTGCTTGAGCAGCCACACTAGCCGCAGTTTCAACTGTGAAAGGAAATTTTTGTAAAGTAATTCCAGCAAAAGTAGCTTCTTCTTCAACACCTACTCTAATTGAATTACCAGCATCATCTTCTGTATAAAGTAAAACAACTTTACCATTTGCTGGGAAAGCAGCATTCTTTTGAGCACCATATAATTTTTCATGAAGAATTCTAGCTAATAATACTTTACCTTCGGTTCTATAAATCGGTTGAATAGATAATATTGGATTTCCAGGGTCATGTTCAAAATATAAACTATTTACACCAGTAACTCCATAAACCATTGGAATACCTTTTTCTTGGATATAATCAACTGTACTGTTAACAGTGTTTGTTCCAAAATGTCCTACTAATGCAAAAACATGATCTTCTTCAACTAATTTAGTCGTTTGAGTTAAACCAATAGATCCATCAAAAGTATCATCATAATGTTGTAATTTGATTTTTCTAGTGTGATAGTAATTATACTCTTGAAAAACAACATTCATCGCTAAATTGAAAGGAATACCAACAGCAGCATAACCTCCAGAAGTAGCAGCAGTATTACCGACTAAAATCTCAGTAGCACTAATACCTTGTCTAGTACCAGTGTAATTAATTTCAGGAGCACTACTAGAAACTGTTCCACCATCGCTAGTCGGAGTACTAGAACTAGACTCAACAGGACGACATCCAACAACAGCAACAACACCAACTAATGTTAATAAATTTTTAAGCAAACTTTTAATTTTTTCTCCTTTCTTAATCATTTTTTAACTTTTTTATTATATCTATAAGATTACTATTTTTAGGCATCAAATATTCTATTAATATAATTGTATCAAAAATTTTT
>JAISJY010000113.1 GCA_031261365.1 Caryophanales bacterium
AGATGAATATCAAGAGATTTTAAATATGAAATACTATTATGGGGTCGGTATTGGACAAGAAAAGGAAATATATATTTTTAATCCTAATGATTTTATTAGTGAAAAAGGATTAGAGTTATTAGAAAAGAGGAAAAATGAGAAAAAAGCAAATAACCAAGATAGTATTAAGTAGTGTCATAACAGTTTTGTTTTCTATTCTACTCATTCAAGGAATTATTCAATTTGATGCTTTACAAATTGTCATATCTTTTTCTTGTATCGGTTTAATGGTTATTTTAGATTTTATTATTTTAAAAGTTGAGAATACGGATTTAGAGAAAAGTGAAACCGAATATACTTATATTGAAAAAGTAGAAGATGCTACTAATAGTATTAGAGAGAAAACCGAAATGATGTATGATTTAGTAACTAGATTTGACCAAGTAGAAAATGAATTATCGGATTTAGTTGTTAAATTAAACATTCTAACAGGTTATATTGATAGATTTACAGAGTATATTAGTGTTAATAATACTAAACTAATTGAAAAAAATGAAAAAATATTATTAGAAAGACAAAAAATAGTTTTTGAATATAATCAAGAATATACTAGAATGGGCAATATTATGAAACTAATTAATCTTTTATATGAAAAATCGGCTCATGTTTTAGATACGGCTCAAGAAAGTTCAAACCAAAGTCGCGAAGCTAACATTTTAGCAGTTAAAGCTGAAATAGAAGCTGTTAAATTAAAGGTGGAAGATTCTGGCTTTTATGTTATGGCAGAAAATATTAGTAAAGTGACTAATAATTCTTTAACTGTGTCTAGTGATTTATTAGCCGAAATAAGTAGTGCCAATGAGATAATAAGTGAGATTGAACAATTAATAAGTATTAGTAATAATTTCTATAAGACAGCTTTAACAAGTTTTAAGAGTTTTGATATGGGTGAAGAAGTTTTAGTAAAAGATAATGAAGAAACAAGTGGAAAGTCTTTAAGTATTCATAATAATATTAAAACAATTAACAATAACATTTCAAAAATTAACTCACTTTATCATCAATTAAAGGAATTAGCAAAGGAGTATTTAAAAATCAATAATGAAGAATCAAAATGATTATTTCTTGAGTCAAGAAGAATATCAAGAACTTAAAACATTTATTTTAAATAATTTTGGTTTTAATATTGGTTCTTATCTTAGAGTGGGTGATGAGGTTGGAAAACTTCTTCTTAAACATCAAATATTAAGATTTAATAATTATTTTGCTCTTTGTTTAAAGCCTGAAAATAACAAAATGCTCTCGGAGTTAGTGAGTTCTCTTTCTAATCATTATACCTTTTTTAATAGAGAGAGTTATCAATTAAGGTTTTTATTAATGGAAGGTTTTGCTAATTTATTAAAAGATAAATCTCATTTAGATTTTCTCTCAATAGGTTGTTCAACAGGAGAGGAAAGTTATTCTTTAGCTTTGGCTTATCAAAATTATTGTTTTAAGAATAATCAAATAGCATCTTATGAAATACAAGGTATAGACATTGCAGATTTTGTTTTAGAACAAGCTATAAAAGGACTTTATAGATCTGAAACATTAAGGTATTTACCTTCGGAAGATATTCAAAAGTACTTTATAAAAAGAGATACTCTATTTGAAATTAATTCTGAAATAAAAAGTAAATGTCTTTTTAATAATATTGATTTTCATTATTTTGAATCAAATAAAAAGTATGACATTATTTTATGTCGGAATGTTTTGCTTTATTATAATGTTAATACAGTTCAGATTTTTGTTAATAAACTGATAAATCTTTTAAATATAGGAGGTTATTTAATGTTTGGAGGTGCCGAGATGATACCTGTAGATGAGAAGAAATTAAAATATGTAACACAGGCAGTGTTTCAGAAGGTGGAAAAATGAGAAAATTAAAGATTTTAATTGTTGATGAATCTTATACTTTTTTACATGATTTAAAAGAGTACTTATTAAATGATAGTTCTATTGTTAGCATTGTAGTAACAACTAATCCTTTTGAGGCTTTTGATATTTTAGTTATTGAAAGTTTTGATTATATTATTTGTCAAATCAACATGAGTATTTATAATGGTTTAGATTTTGCTATTAAAGCTCATACTTTAAATAACACCCCTATCATTTTGACAGATGTTTCTGAAAAATATAGAGAAGAAGTTAAAAAATTAAATAATGTTATTTTTTGTAAAAGACCTGTTTTTGAGAGAAGGTGTTCTTTAAAATGTTTATCTTCATATTTAACAGTTATTAAAGCTCATTTATTTCAAACTCAAATACCTGAAAATATTGATTTAGAACAAATAATAGTTATTGGGGCTTCGGCAGGAGGGACAGAGGCTATTGATAATATTATTAGTCATTTGCCACCTATAACTCCACCGATTATTGTTTGTCAACATTTACCTAAAGAGTTTTCTTATATGTTTTCTACAAAATTAACTTATAAATCAAAACTATCTTGTAAAGTTGGTAAGAATGGAGAGTATTTATTGCCTAGTCAAGTTTATGTTTGTGAAGGCAATGCTATCACGACTGTTCATAAGTCAAGTGAGGGTTATTATTTAAAGGTAACGACAATAATTGAAGACATACACCCACTACCGAACATTAATTGTTTATTTGAATCATTGGCAGATGTCAGCGGAGAGGTCATTGCAGTTATTTTAACAGGGATGGGAGTAGATGGGGCTAAAGGTATTGCTATGATAAAAGATAAAGGTGGTTATACTATTGCTCAAGATGAACAAACAAGTTTGGTTTATGGTATGCCTAAAGAAGCGGCGGCAACAGGGAAGATTGATGCTGTTTTGCCAATTCAAAGCATTGCCGAAGAGATTGTTTCAAGAATACATAAAGATAAGGAATAGGAGGAATGTATGAAAAACTTCAAGATTAAAACAAAGATTATTATTTGTGCGGCTGCTTTGTTTTTGGTAACGATTATTATGGCGATTAATTCAATGGTCTCTATTAATCACATTTTAGTTGTGCAACAAGCGGTTAAAGACTTTTATGTCAGTGAGAGAAGTTCTATTCAAGAAATCACGGTTGTTTTTAATAAGGTTAGAATTAGTACTAGAGATATGTATTTATCAGCTCCACTCCCAGAAGATAGAGAAGCAAGAATAGACCAATTAGGAGATTTAGTGGAGAGTTTAGGTGATAAGGTGATGGGTTTTATCGGTAACAGAATTGAAAATAGAGATTTATTAAGAGATAAAAATGATGTAGAAAGAGAAGAGTTTGAAGATTCATTAAGTCTTTATATTGGAGGTATGAATACAGTTATTGAAACTCTTATTGATAAGCCTGAAACTACTTTTGAAGAGTTATATGCTGATCATTATGCTATTGCTGAAAGAGCAGATGCAGCTATCGCGAGTATCTTTGAAATTGATAAACAACAAATGGATATTATTAATGCCGAGAACAATGAATATAATACGAATATTATGTTTATTAATATTTTATTAATCTCTATTGAATTAATCTTTTGTGTTGTAATTACTTTAGTTCTTTCTTCTTCTATTGCAGGTCCAATAAAAGAATTAGTGATAGCAAGTAAAAAGATAGCAAGTGGTAATACTCCAGAAATTAAGATGGAATCTAGTAATGATGAAATTGGTGAATTAGTTAATGCTTTTAAACAAATGACCGAATATATTAATTATCAAGTAGAAATTATGGAAAGTATTTCAGAAGGTAATTTAGTTATTAAGCCTTCATTAAGAGGTGAAAGTGATAAATTAGGAATTGCTTTAACTAAAATGATTAATAGTTTGAATGTTTTATTATATGATGTAAGTATGACAGCTAGTCAATTAGCAATTTCTTCAAGAACAATAGCCGATGGTTCTATTAATTTGGCTCAAGGTTCAACTGAACAAGCAAGTAGTGTGGAAGAACTATATACAACTATTGAAAGAATTGCTTCAAGGACTAGAGATAATGCTGAATTGAGTAGGAATGCTAATCATTTAGTTAGTGTTATTGATAATAATACTAAAAATGGTGTTGAGAAAATGATTGAATTAGTTGATGCGGTTAAAGAGATTATTGATAGTACGAAAGATATTAAAAATATTATTAATTTTATTGATAACATTGCTTTTCAAACTAATATTCTTTCTTTAAATGCAACTATTGAAGCTAGTAATGCTGGGGAACACGGGAAGATTTTTACAGTTATTGCAGATGAAGTTCATAAATTAGCAAGTCAATGTGCTGAGTCTGCTAGAAAGACAGAAAAGATTATTGCTCTTACTTTAGAAAAGTCTGGGCATGGGAGTAAATTGGCAGATGATACTAGAGATTCTTTGGTTAATATAGCAGAGGAAATCCAACATGCTAAAAGAATTATAGGTGATATTGCTAAAGCTAGTGATGAACAAGCTGTTGCTATTTCACAGATTAATATTGGAATAGAACAAGTATCACAGGTTGTTAATTATAATTCTCATACAGCTGAAGAGAGTGCTAAATCAAGTGAACAATTAGCTTTGCAGTCTGCTAGATTAAAGAGTAATGTTTCTAAGTTCCAGATAAAATAATAAGAAATCTTAACAAAGAGTTTTATAATACGGCTTTTGCATATTTTTTAATTTATATGTAAAAGCCGTGAAATATGGTATAATTAATTTGAGGTGATATTATATGACTAACAGTGAATTACAGGAAATTAAACAATATTGTGAAAAGAAAAGACTAATAACAAAAAAAGATGTTGAGGATTTTGTTATATTAAACGAAAGTGATAGAAAAATATTAATTAGATTTTTAATGTTAGATTTGTCTAAAAGGAATATTTTATATAAATTAAATGCAAAGTATTATAAATATACTAAAGATTTAATTAGATTTGACTATAGGTATAATGAATTAGATACTCCAATAAAATAAGCAATGGAAAAGCAA
>JAISJY010000174.1 GCA_031261365.1 Caryophanales bacterium
TTTAAAATATCATTCTTTTCTTGAAAATGATTATAAAATGTTTTGCGAGATATCATCGCTTTTTCACAAATGTCAGTAACTGAAATATTCTCATATTTCTTAATGCCTAATAAATAAATTAAGGCAAATGTGATGTCTTGTTGACTTCTTTCGTTTTTAGATTTATTCATATATATTACTTCCTATCTTATAAAATATAGCACAAATTAAATAAAAAGAGTAAAAATTTTACGCAAATGCAATAAATGTACAAAAATACAATAATTACCAAGAAATATTAATACAGATGTCTTGTTCATAATCACCAAAAGATTTACCAAATAAATTAATCCCACCAATATATTTACTATCTTTCTTGATACCTATTTTTAAAGAAATATAATTATTGTCTTTAATATTTAATTCACTAATTTTAAGTGAAGATATTTTACTTTTATCTAAAAAAACACCTTCCTCATTAATTTCCCAATTAGTTAAAATACCATATTGAGTTAATTCTTTCGGCCACCAGCGGGGATTATGTTTGCCAGGTCTTCCTCCAAAATCTCCGGGACAAGTCCAAGTACCTATTTCTATATTATTAATCCAAACGGTGATGTCACTTTTCCAGTCATTCCGATAAAAAGGAGCTTCACTACAAGCTTCAAAAGAAAGAGATAATTGTTTAATAGTTTTAGGTAACATTTTACTAGCTAAACGATATTCTAAAAAACCTTGATGAAACCAAATCAATGAAGCCTTTCCTCTTTCTTCGTTAAAAAATATGGATTCATCATTATCAATACCTAAAGTATTATTAGCACTTGCCATACCACAGCCGGGTTGGACTTCATAACTAGTAAAATTACCAATAGGTATTTCAAAGTTTAAGTCATGACTAACATGCGATTCTGGTTTATATAAGTTAATACTTATTTTATCTAAAATACGGGAACATAAATTAATTTTGCCGGTATTGTTATATGTTTTTTGAACATTGATAAAGCCACATTCTTGTAAAATAGAAATATTTTGCCAAGTGGTTGATAAAGGTGAGCAAGTTCGATCTGATAATTCTTTAATAGACATACTTTTTAAATTAAGTAGCCTTAATATTTCTAGTCTATCAGGAGAAGATAAAACTCTTCCTAGACTAAGTATTTTTTCATTTTCTTCAAAGATATTAGTTTTTATTTCATTTAACATAGTGCCTCTCTTATTATTGTACTTCAAAAATCTTGAAGTTGTTACTCAATTTTAATATAAAATAATATATCTCTCTTTACTCCAAAATAATATCATTTATAATTTAATCATAATTGAGAGAGAAATTATCATGAAAACAGCATTTTTGCGGGCAGAATACCCGCGTCCAACCTTTAAAAGAACTTCGTGGATTTTGTTAAATGGAGTCTGGAACTTTGATTTTGATGATGAAAATATAGGTTTAAAAAATAAATATTATAATAGTAATCTCTTAAAGCAAAAAATTAATGTTCCTTTTGCTTATCAAAGTAAATTAAGTGGTATTAATAAGCAAGAACAACATTACATAATGTGGTATCAAAAAGATTTCAAAGTAAATATTTCTAATAAAAGATACATCTTATTTTTTAATAGAGTAGATTATTATGCGTCTGTTTATTTAAATGGTTATCATTTAGGAGACCATGAAGGTGGCTATTCCCGTTTTAGTTTTGATATTACAGATTATTTAAAAGAAAACAATACCTTAACAGTTAGAGTAGAAGATTATAATAATCAAAGACAACCGAGAGGCAAACAATGTTATGATGAGCCTAATAGATGTTGGTATCAAGCCACAAGCGGTATTTGGCAAAGTGTTTGGATTGAAGAAGTCGGTAGTAATTATTTCAAAGATGCTAAATTTGTCAGTGATATTCATAAAAATGAAGTGGAAGCTACTATTTCAACTTATACAAATAAAGGAAGTATTTCTTTAAGTATTTCTTATCAAGGAAAAGTCGTAAGTAAGCAAATAATAGATATTAAGAGTAATGAAAGTAAAGTTGTTGTGGTAATAAAGCCTAATGATTATATTGATAAGTTATATTATTGGAGTGTTAATGAACCTAATTTATACGATGTTACTTTAGAACTATTGGTTGCTGATAAAGTAGAAGATAGAGTAGAAACTTATTTTGCTTTTAGAGAAATTAAAGTAGTTGAAGGTAGAATATTATTAAATGATATACCTATTTATCAAAAATTAGTTTTAGATCAAGGTTACTTTGATGATGGAGATTTAACTCCTTCTAAAGTTGAATTATTTAAAAAAGATATTGAGTATTGCCAAGAATTTGGCTTTAATGGAGCTAGAAAACATCAAAAGATAGAAGATGAATATTACTATTATTATGCTGATATTTTAGGTTTTTTAGTTTGGGCTGAAATGCCGAGTGCTTATGAGTTTTCAAGTTTTGAAATTAGTAAATTAAGTGAGCAATATTTAAATATTATTAATGAATTAAGTAATCATCCTTGTATCATTGTTTGGGTTCCTTTAAATGAATCTTGGGGTCTTAATAAAATATTAAAAGATAAACAACAACAAGATTATGCTAAAGCTTTATATTATTTAACTAAAGCTATTGATAAGACTAGATTAATTTCTAATAATGATGGTTGGGAACAAGTAGATGAAACAGATATTATTGGAGTTCATGACTATGCTAAAGATGGTAGTGATTTTCTAAATAAATATCAATTAGCTAATATAGAAAACTGTTATCCTATGCATAGACGCTTATTTGCTTATGGGGCAAAGTATTTAAATCAGCCTTTAATAATGAGTGAGTTTGGAGGTATTACAATTCAAGATAATAAAGTATTAAAAGACTGTTGGGGTTATAATCTTCCTTTGAGTAAAGAAGAGTTTCAAAAGACTTTAAAAAATCTAATTGATAATATTAAACTTGCCTATTTTGTGGGTTATTGTTATACTCAATTAAGTGATGTTAAACAAGAAGTAAATGGTTTATTAGATAAAGACCATAATCCTAAAATAGAACCTAAATTAGTAAAGGACATTTTAAAATGAAAGGGAGAATATTTGCTATTGAGGAGTTTGCCGTCTATGATGGACCAGGCATTAGAACAACGCTTTTTCTCAAGGGTTGTCCTTTAAATTGTAATTGGTGTCATAATCCTGAAGGAAAAGAATATAAAAAACAAAGTTTGAGAAACTTAAATGGTTGTCTTGACTGCAAGGCTTGTTTTAAGGTTTGTCCTTTTAAAAGAGAAAGTTGCAATGCTTGTGGTAATTGTTTAAGTGTTTGCCCTAAAAATCTTATTAGAATGTCAGGAATAGATTATGAAGCTCAAGAGTTAGCAACTATTTTATTAAAAAATGTTGACATCTTAAAAATGAATAAGGGTGGAATAACAATTACAGGTGGTGAACCTTTAGCTCAATTAGACTTTTTAAATGAATTATTAGATTTATTAAAAGGCAAAGTTCATTTAGCAATAGAAACTAGTGGTTATTGCCAAACTAATGACTTTCTTAAAATAATAAATAAGTTAGATTTAGTTATCATGGATGCTAAAATCATTGAAAAAGAAAAGGCTTTGAAATATTTAGGAGTAGATAATGAATTAATTATTAATAATTTAAAAGAATTAAGTAAATCAAAGATACCTCATATTATTAGAATACCTTTAATACCTGAAGTTAGTGATACTTTGGATAATTTGAAAGATATAATAGCTTTGATAAAAGATAGTTCTTCTTTGTTAGGAGTGGAATTATTACCATATAATAAGTTCGCGGGGAGTAAATATAAATTAATTGGCAAAGAATATAAACCTTTGTTCAAGGAAAACTTGCAAGTTAATATTAATACTAAGATATTTATTGATAATCAAATAGAAGTGAGGGGAATGTAAAATGAATGCTAGAATAAAAGTTATTTATGAAAGGTTATTAGCCAAAGAGTACCGTTTAAACAGAAGTGATGAAGTTTATGATTTTGCTAATGATTTTGCTTTTAATAAGGTGGATTATATTTCAAGAAGTAGTCAAAGATTAGCTAAATTAGTAGAATTAGAGAAATTAACTTTATACCCTGAAGACCGATTTGGTTTTTATAGAAGTTTGAAAAGTATTCCATCCCTTTTAACAGATGATGAATGGCAAGAATTAAGAAGTAAATATACTATTTTTGATGGAGCTTATGTTGGTAATATTGCCTCTGATTATGAAACGATAATTAGAGTGGGCTTTCAAGAAAAGTTAAAAGAAATAGAAAATGAACCTAATGATATTGAACTTTTAGCTATGAAGGAAACAATTAAAGCTGTTTTAAGAATTAGTCAAAGGTATCAAGAATATGCTTTATTAAAAGGTAATAAAGAATTAGCCGAAGCTTTAAAGATAGTTCCTTTAAAAGGAGCAGAGAGTTTTTATCAAGCTTGTTTATTTTTAAAGATACTTAATTATTCTTTATGGTTAAATGGTAACAAACATATCACAATAGGAAGGTTTGACCAGTATATGTTAAGCTATTTTAATAATGATATGAAGAATAAAGTCATTAATGAAGAAGAAGCTTTAGAGATAATAGAAGAGTTATTTCTTTCTTTAAACTTTGATGCTGATTTATACCCAGGCATTCAACAAGGTGATAATGGGCAAAGCTTAGTTGTTGGAGGCGTGGATAAAGAGGGGAAAGATGCTTATAATGATTTATCAAGGTTAGTTTTATTAGCCTCTTTGGAACTAAATTTAATTGACCCTAAAATAAATATGAGAGTAAATAAAAATACGGCTCAGAAATGGTATGATTTAGGAACTCAATTAACTAAAAAAGGTTTGGGATTTCCGCAATATAGTAATGATGATATTGTTATTCCGGCTTTGTTAAAGTGGGGTTATGCTGAAAAAGATGCTCGGGATTATGTGGTGGCAGCCTGTTGGGAGTTTATAATTCCTGGAGTGGCAATGGACATTCCAAATATAGATGCTTTTAATTTTGCTAAAGTTATTAATGATACTATTCATACTTATTTGTTAGATTCTGAAACTTATGAAGACTTATTTATAAAAGTCAAAACAAATATGGCTAAAGAAGTTAAAAGAATGGTGGAATTAACAAATAATTTATATATGTTGCCTTCCCCTTTGCAATCTGTCATTATGCAAGGTCCTATTTCTAAACATTTAGATATTTCTTTAGGTGGTGTTAAATATTACAATTATGGTTTTCATGGGACAGGTTTATCTAATGCTGTGGATGCTTTGTCAGCTTTAAAAAAGACAGTTTATGATAATAAAGAAATATTAAAAGAAGACTTATTAAAGGCTTTAGATAATGATTTTGTTAATAATGAAAAACTTAGAAATACTTTGATTAATGTTTGCAAGATGGGAACTAATGATGATTATGTTGATAGTATTGCTTGTCAATTATTAGAGATATTTGCCAAGGAGTGTTCTTCTTATAAAAACCAATGGGGCGGTATTTATCGGGCTGGAACGGGGAGTGCAATGTATTATATTTGGTATAGTCAAGATTTACCAGCAACTGCCGATGGGAGAAGAGCTAAAGAAAACTTATCAGCTAATTATTCTCCTTCTTTAAACTGTAATATTCCAGGTGTCTTATCAGTGATTAAATCATTTACTAAACCTAATTTAATTAATGTTTGTAATGGTGGTCCTTTAACTTTAGAATTTCATGATTCTTTATTTAGAAATGAAGAAGGTAGTCAAAAAGTGGCAATGTTAGTTCAAACATTTGTAGCTTTAGGAGGACATCAACTTCAATTAAATAGCATTAATAGAGATACTTTATTAGATGCTCAAAAGAATCCAGAAAAGCATAAGAACTTAATCGTTAGAGTTTGGGGGTGGAGTGGTTATTTTAATGAGTTAGATAAGGTTTATCAAGACCATATAATAAAAAGATTAGAGTTTATGAGATAGAAAGGAGAAGTAATGAAGAAACTATTTATGACAGTTTTAACGCTTATTAGTTTAATAGGCTGTACAACAGAGAATTCGGTAAAAACAAGTTCGGTTGCAGAAAGTAGTGAGGTGGATGTGAAAAACGGAGTATTGATGGATAAGACATTTTATAATCCTTTAGATTTAAGACAAAATATGGGAGACCCTTGGGTTTTCAAGCACGAGGGCTATTATTATTACTTGCATGGTGGTTCAAATATTAGAGTTATTAAAAGTAAATGGCTAACTCAATTAACGCCTAATATTAATGATGCTAATCAAAGTAAAATTATTTTTAATCAAAAGTCCATAGATGTTGTGGAAGTATGGGCTCCTGAATTATTCTTTTTTGAAGGACATTGGTATTTGTATTTCACGGCTACTCAAGATATTGCCAATACTTTAGCCAAAGACACAGCTCGAAGGACTTATGGGGCTAAGAGTAAAACTGCTGACTGTTTTGGAGAATGGGAAAAGGCGGTCAAAATTGATTTACCTTTAGACTATCGGAGTATAGATGCGACTTTTATGAATTACAACGGACATCAATATATTATTTATTCTGGTTGGCCTAATGCTACTAACTCTGATTGGTTACAAAACTTATATATAACTGAGTTAGAAGAGGGTAATCCTTTAAGAGCTAAATCAACGGATGAGGAAGCAAGAGTTTTAATTAGTGAACCTCAATATGAATGGGAAGTAAGAGAGGCTAGACAAAACGAAGGACCTGCTTATGTTTCTTCGCCTAGTGGTAATCCAACTCTTTTATATTCAGCTTCTTATAGTGGAGGAGATAAATATTGT
>JAISJY010000001.1 GCA_031261365.1 Caryophanales bacterium
CTTTAGTAGAAATAAAAGTTACATCTAAATTATTATGTTATTAAAAAAGCTATAAAATAACATTATAAGATTTTTTATACGGATAAAAAAGCATAACTCTTTTAGAAAAAAGTCAATAATTAATGAGTATTTTAAAAATATCTTTTTAGAAGGTTAACTTTAAGAAACAGCAATTGTTCGGAAATCCCGACCTGTTTAAATTGAAAGAAAGATTAAATTCGGAAATCCCGAATTTAGTCGTTAACAGCCAACCCAACTTTATAACTTAAAATAATTTTGGTGGTTGGTTATAATGTAAAATCTCATCAAAAGAACTATATTTTTAAAAAAGTGTATTAAGTAAAGATGCATATTATAAATAGTTAATTATGATATGATATTAATATGAAGAAAGTAGCAGTATTAGGTAGTGTTGGGACTTTCACACATATTGCTTGTGAACAATTTAGGCAACTTCTTTCTGAAGAGTTTGAAGTTTTATTTTTTGATTCTTTACCTTTATGTTTTAAAGCTTTTAAAGAATTAGATTATCTTATTTTACCGATAGAAAACTCTATTGATGGTTTTATTCAACGAAATCTAGATTTATTATTTGATTATAAAGCTTTTGTTATAGATAGTTTAGTTTTAGATATTGATTTTAAATTAATTTCAAATTGTGATAGTATTGAAGATATTAAAAAGATATATACTTTTTATAAATCAGCTAATCAATGTAGTCTCTTTTTAGAAACTATTCCAGCCACTTTAATAGAAACTAAACATAATATGGATTCTTTGAAATGCTTTTTAGCAAATCCCCAAGAGGCAGGAGCTATAATCCCGACACATATAGATACTTCTTCTAAATTAATAAAGAGTAATATTGTTGATAATTTAGATAATAAAACTAGATTTTTTTTAGTTTCACATGAATTAAAGACAGAATTATTAAATAAAACATTAGTAAAAATCTTGTTAGCAGTTACTCCTTCGCTTGATCATCCAGGAATATTAGTTGATATTTTGAGTGTCTTTAAAGAGAAAATGGTTAATTTATCTTCTATTATGTCAAGACCTGTTAAAACAAAACTTGGTAAATATCATTTCTTTTTAGAAATAGACACAGATAAAAAACATTATAAAGAAGTTCTTGATTATATTTCTTTATTAGATAGAGAATATAATTGTTGTATTCTTGGTGTTTTTTAATTAATAAGGTAAAATTAATATAGGAGGTATAAAATGAAAATATACGATTATCAAGTAAAAAATGTAGACGGTACTAAAAAAGATTTGCAAGACTATCAAGGCAAAGTTTTATTAATTGTTAATACTGCTACGCATTGTGGATTTACTCCTCAATATAAAGGGTTACAAAGTTTATATTTAAAATATAAAGACAAAGGTTTTGAAGTTTTAGATTTTCCTTGTAATCAATTTATGCATCAAGCCCCTGAAAGTGATCAAGGAATTGCTTCATTTTGTGAATTAAAATATCAAACAACTTTTCCAAGATTTTCTAAAATAGAAGTAAATGGTGATAAGGCTGACCCTTTATTTGTTTATTTAAAGGCTAATTCTAATCCAAAAGGTTCTATTAAATGGAACTTTACAAAGTTTCTTATTGACAGAGATGGTAATATTGTTAATAGATACAGTTCACTTGTAACTCCAGAAAAGATAGAAAACGACATCATTAATCTTTTATGAAATATAACAAAGAAGAGATTATTAAAAAATTAGAGTTACAACCACATGCTGAAGGCGGTTATTATAAAGAAATCTTTTTATCAGATGTAGAGGTTGGTGCATATAAAAGTTTATCAATTATTTATTTTTTACTAGATGAGAACAACTTTTCGGCTTTTCATAAAATAAAGTTCTCGGAGGTTTGGTCCTTTCATTTAGGTAATCCTTTAACCGTGGTAGAAATAGAAAACGGTATTTTAAAAGAAACAGTTTTAGGTGATGAATTAAATAATAATACTTTTATCTATAATGTTAAAGGCGGTAATATTTTTGCCTCTTATGTTAAAAAAGGTTTTGCTTTAGTTAGTTGCTTTGTCTCTCCTAGCTTTGATTATAAAGATTTTTATTTATATAAAAGAGAAGAGTTATTAAACTTATTTCCTAATTATAAAAAAGAAATATTGAAATTAACTAGAGAATAATTTAAAAGAATAGATGTTCTATTAGTATTTTAATACCGATTAATATTAAGATAATTCCACCGATGATTTCAGAACTTTTATTAAACTTATTACCAACTATATTGCCTAATCTAACTCCTATAAAAGATAATAAAAAGGTTACAAGGGTGATAGATATAATAGAAATAATAGCCTCAAGTTGAAATAATATGGTTAATGATACTCCAGCGGCTAAAGCATCAATGGAAGTAGCAATAGCAAGTAAAAACATCATTTTAAGAGAGGGAAACATCGGGCAACATTCCTCTTTTTCTTTTTTATTAGCTTCAATAATCATTTTAATACCTAAAAAGACTAATAAAACAAAAGCGATCCAATGGTCAATGGTTTCAATGTATTTTATGAATAAAGACCCACTTAAATAACCAATTAGGGACATTAAACCTTGAAATATACCAAAGAAAAGACCACATAATAACATTAATTTTATTGATTTCTTACCATAACAAGCCCCTTTAGCTACTGAAACAGAAAAAGCATCCATTGCTAAAGCGAAAGACATTAAGATAATTTGAATAATTACAGTTGCTTCAAACATAAATAAATTCCACGAATACTATTTTACTATAAATGTTATTGATAGTTGTTTTTTCTTTAAGTAATAATCATTTTTGTTTCTTTATAAAACTAAAAAAGACCCGAAGGTCTCTTAAATGTTGTTTTTTTGTCATATTTTCTTTTACCTTCTTTTATTTGCAAGTATTCATTAAAAGAAACAAACTCAATTTTTACTTGACCACCTACTTGACCACTAATGTCGTTTTATCCCAAATATTCAAGTTTTTATTTTTTTAAACTATTCAAAAAAGTTCATTTATTCGGATTAAGACTAAAAAAAGACTCGAAGGTCTCTTAATTGTTATTGGAGCAAGTGACGAGAATCGAACTCGCATACTTAGCTTGGAAGGCTAATGTTCTACCACTGAACTACACTTGCAAATGGTGCCGGAGACCAGAATCGAACTGGCACGGGTATCGCTACCCACAGGATTTTAAGTCCTGGGCGTCTACCGATTTCGCCACTCCGGCTTTTTTTAAATGGTGATCTGCTGGAGATTCGAACTCCAGACCCCATCCTTAAAAGGGATGTGCTCTACCTACTGAGCTAGCAGATCAAGTTGTATATATGGCTGGGGTACCTGGACTTGAACCAGGGACATGCCAGAATCAAAATCTGGTGCCTTACCACTTGGCTATACCCCAAGAGTATCTGGTGGGGAGGGGCAGATTCGAACTGCCGAACCCAAAGGAATAGATTTACAGTCTACCGCGTTTAGCCTCTTCGCTACCTCCCCAAAGCCGATATATATAAAATGGTGGAAGTTGAGGGGCTCGAACCCACGACCCACGCCTTGTAAGGGCGTTGCTCTCCCAGCTGAGCTAAACTTCCACGGCTTTAACATTATAATATTTTATCACCTTCTAGTCAATAACAAAATTCAAAGAATAATCCTAA
>JAISJY010000008.1 GCA_031261365.1 Caryophanales bacterium
CTCAAAAGTTTAGTTTGTTTTTTAGATAAAAAACTCCAAATCGCCCTTTCATTACCATTAAAATAACTACCTTTATAAAATTGATAAATAATAGATGCTGTCACTATTTCATTTCCTTCACCCAACCCTCTCAAAAAAGTTGTATTTCCATATTCATCATAAAAAGAAGATAAATCGTAATCAGAATATTTTGAATCTTTTTTACTATACAATTTTTGGTTAAGTACTACAGAGATAAAATCAGCAAGTCCCTCATTCCAAGCCATTTGTGCCCCAAATCCAGCTCTCCCATCATTTAAGCTAATATCATTTATAAAATCATCTTCAAGACTGTGATTACCGCCGACTTTATTAAAAACTCCAAGTTTATCAGCAATAAAATGTCCATATTCATGCAATATCACTCTCCCATTATCATAAACATCTCTCCCTTCTGTTCCTTGAATAGAAATATCTCCTCTCAGAAAAGGGGCTCTCCATTCTGCTATATCACCAATTATTGGCACATCATCAAAAGCCTTACTGTAGAAAGAAGTTCTACCAACAGGATATTGAATTAGCGTTGTTTCATATTTAGACTTTAATTCATCTACAGAAGAAATGTATTTTACAGTTTTACTCAAATAATATAAAATTACAAAAGCTTTATCTTCATCACAACTAAAATTATTTAAAATAATATCATAACTGTTTTGTATTTTTCCGTTTTGATGATCAACGCATATTTTTTTAAAATATACTTCTTTTTTGTTATCAACGACCTTAGCATTATATTTCTTATTACCATAATTGGTTTCTGTATAGGCTGTAATTTCAAAGTAATATGCGTAATAAAAATATTCTTCTATATAGGGGAAAAGAAAAAAACCATTATCATCAGTTGTTATCTCTTGTGTATAACCACTCATAATATTATCATATCCGTTATAAGCTTCAATTTTAACACGAATTCCTTCAACAGGTTTTAATTCATAACCCAGCCCATTTGAATCAATATTTACCATAACTCTGCCTTCAATTGGATAGTCTAAACTTGGACCGCCATCTTCAGAATCAAAAGCATTATGATTAGAACCAAAAGAATTACTCGCTAAAGTATATTTTTCTATTTGATTTTCATATTCTATCTCGCTAATCAATTCATTTTCAAGTCTATAATCTAATGAAGCTTTGTCTATAGTTTCATAACCCAAAGTAGAAGCATAAAACTGTTCCGAAGTTCCTAAAGTAGAAATAATAGTCTCCTCTTCCGAAACTATATCATCTCCTTCCATTCCTTCAACCAAGATTTTTTGTTCTCCTTCTCCAACTGCTATTTGTAAAGGAACATTTACACTTGTTTCTTTTTCCTCACTACTATCAACAATAAAACTTCCATTTTCTGTCGTTATTTTATACTTATCAACACCTTTATTCAATAATTTCAATTCCTTATTTACAATAGATGTTTCAGAAACGGCATATGGCTCGTCCGAAAATACAAAACTATCATCAGAGGCATAACTTCTCACAACCGTGTTTTCTTCTTCAACATTTACTTCTCTTCCAACATTTTTCATATTCCCACTTAAAAAGGTCAACACAAGAGCAACAATACTAATATTTTCTATTAACTTCATATCTTTCCCCTTTCAATTATTAAAAACTACTTTATATATTTATTATACACAACTTTTAAATAAATAAGACAAATATTACATCGGGTACTTCCGCATTAATTCCTTAAAAAAAACAGAAATCTTTGTTCTATTAATCGTTTCACCTGTCTCTGTTTTATAAACCTCTGCAATATTAGCTAAAGAAAACTCCGAGTTCTCTATTCTTATTTTAATTAAGGTTTGTTCTAAATTGCTGAACTTATTCATTAAATTATTTCTAATAATAAAGTTAATTGTTTTACTAACCTTTTGATAAGCATCTTGTTGCTTTTTTAAATTAGCTTGATAACAATTAATAGCCCGATTATCAGCATTAGAAAGTTCTTTTTCTATTCTAACATTTTCAAAAAGAAGTCCGCAGTCATTAACTTGAATTAATAACAAAAAAGAAGAAATGTCTTCTACTCTTTTCAAATAGACAACTTGCTTATTCCGTCGCTTTATAATGTTAGAATTATAATCATATTTCTTCAATAATTGTGAAATATATTCTGCAAACTCATAATCATTAACAACAAACTCTAAATGATAAGACTTACTCGGTTCACTAATTGAACCACAAGCCAAAAAACAACCTTTCAAAAAAGCAATTAAAGTAGTTTGAGAATTAGTATATTTAACTTTAGGAGAGGCTAATATCAAACCATTATGATTAAAGATATTTAAGTCTTTTAAAAGTTTCTCTACTTTATTTTTAATAACAAAACTAAAAGCCTCTTCTCCTCTAAACTTTGATAATCTCAATTTTGAATTAACTTTAATGTTATATTCTTCACTTAAAATATATGCAACAAACTTGGCTAAAATAAATAAATTAAATTGTAATTTAATAATATAGTTATTGTTTTCAATACTTAAATTTCCTAATATTTTAATAATTGCACCTAAAATAATAGCATAATGAGTTGGGTAATCTACCTCTTGCTGAATTATCTCAGTTTTAACTTTTTCAGAAAATGAAATCATCTATTAACAATTGTAAGCACTGCCAATGAGGCTTCTCCAATAGCTATAGATATTTGTCTATGTTCCTTTTCAACTAAATCACCTATGACAAATAAGTTTTTAATAATCGTTTCATTATTCTTATCAACTTTTACATAACCTTGCTTAATTTCATTAGGTAAAAAAGAAGAATTAGCATCGTTTCCTAAATACGCAAACAAACAGTTAATTTCTAATTCCTTTTCTTCTTTGTTTGATTTAATAATAATGCTTTCTAATTTATCATGACCTAATAACTTAATAACATCATAGGGTTTAAGTATAGTTACATTTTCTTTTTCTATTACTTTTTTAAGTTCAATATTATTAACTCTAAACTCTTCTCTTCGATGAATTAAATAAACTCTCTTTAATATTTTAGATAAATATAAGGTCTCTTTAATAGCCGAAGCACTACCACCCATCACTGCTCCAACTTTACCTTTATATAATGAACCATCACAAACCGCACAATAAGAAAGACCTTTGTTTAAATATCTTTCAGCTTCACTTAACTTTAATGGTCTCTCACTACTCCCACTTGCCACTATCACAAACTTAGCATAATAAACATTTTCATTTGTTTGAATTATAAATATATCTTCTGCTTTTTCAAGACTTAAAACTTCTTCATAAACTATAGGAACATTTTTAATATTCTTTTTAAAGTTCAAAGCTAAATCAACTCCATTGATATTTTCAAAACCAGGATAATTCTCAATACTAGAAATATTAATTAACTTGCCACCTTCATATAATTTCTCAATAATTAAAACATCTAACCCCGCTCTCTCAGCATATAAAGCAGCCGTCATTCCTGCTGGTCCTGCTCCAATAATTATTAATTCTCTAATTACCATTTTCAACTTGTTCTTCTATTTTCTCTAAAACATCAAAATATTCATAATTATCTTTAACAGGTGGGTCTTTAATTATTCTATTAACTACTAACCAACCTAAACCAAAAGCAACCATTATACCTGATAAAACATAAGTACTTCCCAAACCTTCACCGCTAACTGTCATAATAAAATCTTTCATTCTAAAACCTTCTAAAATTAATCTAACTGCTCCATACCAAACAAAATATAAAGCTCCTAAATCACCAGGTTTCTTACCTTTATGCCAATAGTTTCTTAAAAACCAAGTAATTAAAAAGAAACCAAAAGTATTTATTAAAAACTCAATTAAAAACAAAGGTAGAGGAACTGCTCCTGCACTAACATTACAAGCTTGACCACTACTTATGGTCGCTGTTTGTAATTGTTTAATAATAAAATCTGGAACCCACCATAAGTTAGATTTTTGAGTACAGACTCCAAAAACTTCATTATTCATAAAATTGCCCCATCTTCCAATAGCTTGAGCAATTAAAATATTAGGAATTATTAAGTCTGCCCAAAATCTTTTATTCTCTTTGGGAAAATAATGCATAAAATACCAAACACCTGCTATGGCTCCTAAAATAACCCCGCCTTGAATAGCTAAACCACCATTCCAAATAGCTAAAGGACCAACATTAGGGTCAAAAAAAGGAACATCTTTATATTCATGATAATTAGCAATAACATACCAAATCCTTGAACCTAAAATGCCCATTGGAAAGACTAAATAAAAACAATTTAATAATATTTCCTTTTTATAACCGTGTTTCTTCGCAATGTGTTGAGCCGTAAAATAACTTAATAAAGCTCCAACAAAGATAAACACAGCATACCAAGTTAAAGTAATAAATCCTAAATGTAAAACATCGGGGTTTAAAGGGTATTTCATTTTCTACTTCCTTTCTTTTTAATCAAACTATCTACTCTTTCAGAAAACATCTTTCCAGAATCAATACCGTTTTTCTTTAATAAAAAGTTTTTCACGGCTATCTCTATTATATCAGCAACTGTTCTTCCTAAGGCAACAGGAATAATAGAATGAGGTATTTTAAGACCTAAAATATCTTTATAAGTCTCTTCTAAACCAATTCTCTCCAAAGTACTTTTATTTTCATCTAAATGTTTTAATTGAATAACA
>JAISJY010000063.1 GCA_031261365.1 Caryophanales bacterium
TCATTTTTATAAATAACTTTATTCGGTGTCTTTTTACCATACCTTGTCACATAAATTATTTCAGATAAAGGGTATTTCTCTAAAAAGGTTTCATAACTAATAAAAGTAACAACCGAAACATCAAGATAATCCATTCCTGCTCTTTTTAATTCCTTAGTTTCAAGATTAAAAGTTAAAGGTGTAATAACAATTAAGTTAGCATTAAAAGCTCCACAAGACCTCATGATATTTCCTAAGTTAGAGGGTTTCTCAGGTTGAAATAAAATAATATTAAGCATTTTGAAACTCCAATAAATAATTATATAATTTTTGAATTGCTTTCCCTCTATGAGAGTATTTATTCTTTTCTTTTAAACTTAAAGAAGAAAAAGCCTTTTGAGCTTCATTAGAGAAAAAGATAGGGTCATAACCAAAACCATTAGCATAAATTGGTTCAATGATGTAACCTTTAGCAACCCCTTTAAAATATTTAACTTCATTTTGAGGTGTTATTAAACATAACACTGTTGTAAAGTAAGCATTCCTATCTTTGTTTTCTAACATTTCATTAATGATTTTATGTTTTTCAAAATAAGATAGTTCCTCTTTAAACCTTTTACTATGAACTCCTAAAACATCAGGCAAAGAAGGAATAGTTAAACCAGAATCATCGGCTAAAACATAATCATTAGGGAATAATTTATGAACAGACATTGCTTTTAAATAAGCATTCTTTTGAAAAGTATCTCCTGTTTCTTCTACTTCAACATCAAATAAAGTAAAAGATATCTTTAAATCTTTTAAAGCCTTACTAAACTCTAAAACCTTCCCTTTATTAGAACTTGCCAAAATAATTTTTATTTTTTTCATTACTTTATTATAAACCATTTCTAAATAAAGTTAAAAGTGATATTATTAATAATATGGAACAAAATATTGAAAAGATAAAATCCATCTATGAATCAGTGATGGCCTTAAAAGTAAGTGATGTAAAATTGCTCTCTGAAAACTCTCTACACTGTAATTATTTAATCACCACAAATCTTGCTAACTTTGCTGTCCTTAGACTTCCCAAAGAAAGTACTTCCTCTTTTCAAGACTTTGTTAAAGAGTATAAAATAACTTTAAAAACTCAACAAACTCCTTTTGATATTGAATGCTATTACTTTGATACAACAGAAGGTGTAAAAATAACAAAATATATTGCAACTACTCAAATACTTAATAAAGATTCTAGTGAAAGAACAATTGAAAATGTTACTGTTGCTATTAAAAACTTTCATAATTTTAATTATAATTTAGACTATTCTTTTAATGTAATAGAAAAAATTAATTTAATCAAACATGCTTTAGGGGTAGATATGTTAGTGGAAAATGAAAAAGAGATATTAAATAATTTTGAAACTGTTAGAAAAACATACCCCTCTGTCTTTTGCCACAATTACTTATTGCCAACTAATATTTTAATTAGGAATAATGATATCTTTTTCATTAATTATATTTTCTTTGGCAAAAATATTGCTTTATTTGATTTAGCCGTGATGTTAACCTCTTGTGGTATAAATGATAAAAGAACTGTCAGCAATGTTCTCTTACATTATTTTAGAGATTCTAATGATAAATATTACCGAGATTATCTAATTGTTAAAAGAGTTGTTGACTTATATTTAAATTCTTTAAGTAAATTATCCTTAGATAAAATCCTTTAATGTGTTAAGATACTGATATGGAAGAAAAAATAGGGTTAGTATTAGGTGGTGGAGGCAGTTTAGGAGCTTATGAAATGGGGGCTTGGAAAGCTCTTAGAGAATTAGGCATAAAGTTTGATATTGTCACAGGAACTTCCATCGGTGCTTTAATCGGTACTTTTGTTGTAGCTAATAAATATAATGAAGCCTTAGAACTCTGGAACACGATTACACCTGAAAAAGTAATGAAAGAAGGAATAAATATTAATAAGAAAACTATTAAGTTTCAAAACCTTATTGATAAAAACTCTAAAGAAAGAAGATTTCTAAAACTCTTTTTAAAAAACAAAACAGCAGATATTTCCCCTTTTAAAGAACTATGTAAACAATATGCTCCTATCAAAGAAATATTTACTTCTAAAATAGACTTCGGTATTGTTTGTGTTTCTTATCCTTCTTTTAAAGAAAGACATATTAATGTTAAAAGAATACCAAGAAACTTAGTATTATCTTATTTACATGCTTCTTCAGCTTGTTGGCCTATCTTCCCTAAAGAAAAAATCTTGAAATCTGTCTTTATTGATGGAGGTTTTAAAGACACCGTTCCTATTGATTTTGCTTTAGAATTAGGAGCTACTAAAATAATAGCTATTGATTTAGCAGGTATTCCTAAAATACCTCAAAAACTCTTTTTAGCTAGACTTCCTTTTGTTAAATATATTAAACCTCATGAATCTCTCGGTTCTATTATGGATTTCTCTCAAAGTGTTATTCAAAGAAATATGGCTTTAGGCTATAATGATACCTTAAAAGCATACGGGATTTTAGGAGGAGAAAAATATACTTTAAGCAAAGAATCTTTAACCGATGATATTGGCAAGAAGTTTTGTCAATGTTTAGCTGGGTTACCTCTACACATCTTAAAACAAATTGATAAACTTTTAGGAGAAAATGATTATGATTTAAGAATTAAAGATTACTTTTATTCTTTCTTAGATTTACTCTGTACTCATTGTGGTCTTGATTCTAGCAAGATTTATACTTTTAAAGAACTAATAAGCCTTATTGATGCTCACTTTAATCAATATTTAGGTGATGAAGAAACCATTCAATTATTTTTATTAAAAAATGAAAAAGTAAAAACAGGCAAAGAAGGTTTTGATATTTTAATGTCTTATATCAAACGGGAATATTTATATGAAGGCAAAAATGATTTAAAGTTATTAGAAAACATCAGCCAACCTTTTCATCATTTAGGGGCTATATTTTATCAAGTCTTAATAGAAAACAAACTAATTAAAAGGACTGCTTAATAATGGCTATTCCATCTCCTATCTCTCTTTTTATTTGATATTCAATGTTAGGTATTTTTTGAATATTTTCTATTAAAGTTTGATTAATCATTTCATATTTTTGTTTCTTCTTTATAGGAACATCTCCTAATAAATCATTTAAATTAATATTATCAATAACTATAGTTCCTTGACTAGTTAAACATTTTAAATATCTTTGCAAATATAATAAATTATGACTTTTATTAGCATCAATAAAGATTAAATCATATTTGTTTTCAGGGTAAAAATAAGAAGCAGCTTCATATATCTGTAAAATATTTAAAGCTTGATACTTATTAATAAAATCTTTAGCAGTCTTAAACATTTGTAAATCTCTTTCCACTGTCACAATACTTATTTTATTTTGTAAAGCTAAATAAATACTTGTATAAGCAATAGCAGTTCCTATTTCTAAAAAGGTTTGATATTTGTTTTTTTTAATTAAAGTATCTAAATATTCAACAACATCTAGCCTAGCAATAGGAACATAATGCTCTTTGGCATATTCTTTTAACTCATTTAAATAATTCATTTTTAACTATTAAAACCGCTTCATCTGAAATATTACAGTACAATTCATAAATATCAACCCTCTTAAATATCTCTTGATAAATACTAAAAGCTAAATCAGCTTCTGGCTGACTACTTTGATATTTATTAATGTTTTTCATAATATTAAAGATTTGACTTTTACCTTGTATTTTATTTATAATGTTTTCTTGACCTCTATTTAAAATAACCACTGCTCTAACAGGAGCATTAATATTATTATTTAAATCAGATTTACCAGACCAAGGAGAACCATAAGCTTTAATAAGACCATTATCTATTTTAAGAAAAGGTTTATCATCATTAATATAAGTTACATCCTCTTTAAAAAGTTTTTGCCATAAATTAGTATGGGTTGATTTTCCCGTTCCTGAATCTGCAATAAATAAAACTGCCTCTTTTTTATATCTTAAACAAGAAGCATGAAACCTGACAAAACCATACTTTAAAACAAGAGACATAAAAGCATTACCAACTAATAAATATTCTCTTTCATTAACTGTTAAAAACTTGTTATAATGATTAATATATTCAATATTAACTTGATTATTATTACTTATTATTTTCTCCGCGATTACTTCTTTGTTTTTATATCTAATAATTATCTTCCCTTTCTCATTTTCAATAATCTTATAATTATCTTTATTAACTATAATTATTCCTTCCTCTTCTTTAATATCATTATTTATCACCGTTTTAATACTAATATCAAAAGAAGAAGAACTACTCTTATAGGCTGAAAGTCGTTTATTAATAAACTCTTTATCTTCTAATTCTAATTGAACTTTTAAACCTAAAATACTATAAATCATTAGAACCTCTTTGTTTTAAATATATTAAAATCGCGGTCATATCAGTTTGATTAATGCCTCCAATTCTGCTGGCTTGACCAATAGAAGCAGGTCTTACCTTACTTAATTTCACTCTGGCTTCCAAAGATAAATGACTAATTTGATGATAATCTAAATCTTCAGGAATTAAAGTAGTTTCTGTTAATAAAAACTTTTTAATTTCAACCTCTTGTCTTCTTAAATAACCTTCATATTTTATTTCTATCTCGACAGATTCAATAACCTCACTAGTAAAAGTTAAGTTAAGATAATTAACAATATCTTGTAATTTAATAAAAGGTCTTTTAACTAAATCAAAAGCATTTATACCTGTTGTTAATTCAGTAAACTTAAAATCACTCTTAATAGTTCTTTGTTTTAAGATTTCAATTAATTCTTTCTTTTGTTCTAATTTAATTAAAAACTTTTGATACCTTTCTTCTTTAATAAGTTTTAAATTATACGCTTTCGGTAATAATCTTTCATCTGCATTATCATGTCTTAAAAATAATCTATATTCGGCTCTTGAAGTTAATAATCTATAAGGGTCTGAAGCTCCTTTATTAACAATATCATCTATCATAACACCAATGTAACTTTCACTCCTTTTTAAAATTAAAGGAGGCTTATTATCAAGTTTTAAAGAAGCATTAATACCTGCTATTAAACCTTGTCCTGCCGCCTCTTCATAACCAGAAGTACCATTTATTTGTCCAGCAAAAAATAAATTAGCTATTATTTTAGATTCTAAAGACAAAGACAAACTCATCGGGTCTATAGCATCATATTCAATAGCATAAGCATACTTACTAACAATACTATTCGCGAAGCCAGGCAAACTTTTAATCATTAAATCTTGGACATCTCTTGGCATTGAAGTTGAAAAACCTTGTAAATAAATAGTATTTAAAGACAAAGACTCTGGCTCTAAAAATAATTGATGATAAGGTTTATCAGCAAAACGAACCATTTTATCTTCTATACTTGGGCAATATCTAGGACCAATACCTTGAATATAGCCTCCATACATGGCACTCTTCTTTAAGTTATTTAAAATGATTTGCTTAGTTTCCGTAGTAG
>JAISJY010000141.1 GCA_031261365.1 Caryophanales bacterium
TTTAAAACAGAAACAACATATTTATTTTCTTTAAATATCTCTTTTATTATTTGAGGAACTTCTACTCCATTAAAGCCAATCCAAAAATATTCCCAAGGTTCTTCAAAAGAAGCAGTATATTGGTGTATTTCATTAGGATAAATATTAAATATTTGATTTTCTCCTACTTCAAAAAGTTGATTATTAACTTTATATACTCCTTTACCCCCAAAAATAAAATGAAATATATAATAATTTCTTTTAGTAGGTCCAAAATGATGACTAGGAGCACACCTTTCCCAACCACATTCATAGACAGATAAATCTACATTAAAGCGTTTATCATTAATATATAACTCAAAGAAGCTTTCTATATCTCGGGTTTCCATATCATTATTCTATCATAATGTTAATAATTTTAATTTTATAATTCTTTTATTTTATAATATAAGAGTGGAAAAACACTTCATTATAAATAAAATTACCATTCAAGAACTTAATAACCTCTTAGCTAATTTTAAATTAACTTCCTTTGATATTATTCCTGAAAATAATCTTTTATTATTAACTTTATATTTAGATAAGACTATTGAGAATATTTTTATTTATGAAAATGAAAGTGTGGCAAGTGGTCTTTTTGTTCAAGTTCCTTTCTTTGATGCTTTCTTTTCAACTATTATTAATGAATCTAAACTTTTAGGAGCTTATTCTATTGCTTCATTTTTGATTAAAGAAACTGTCAATGGAAACCTTAACCTTAATCAAATCCCTAACTATTTAATAAATGTTGATAATGCTGATAAACAATTACTTAAAATATACTTTTATAATAATTTCAATACTACTAAAACTAGCAAAACAATGTACTTTCACCGCAACACTGTTATAAATAAAATTAACACTTTTTTTGATAAATATAATATAGATATTAAAGATGTTAATAATGCTTTTTTTGTTAAACTTTTGTTAGATATATATGGCTAAAATCCTCAGAGTCTAAAGTGAAACCACCTCCAAACTCTAAAGTTAAAAGTCCTCAAAGTCTAAAGTAAGAAATATCTAACAACATTTAAAGCATAGTTTTTACTCTTAATTAAATAATCCGTTTATAGTAATACTTTTCTGAATAATGTTTGAATACATATTTGTTTTAAGCCCAAAAACTGAGACAAAAACAAAATGAACAGATTTTTTAGTTTTTATTTCATTTATAAAAACTGCTTTCCTTTTAAGCAACTTTTTGTAATAATTCTCATCTATAACATATTCATCGTTGTAATATTTAATTTCAACCAAATCAATAATATTATCGGCTCTGTCAATTATTAAATCAATTTGAGTTTCATTATTAAAAAATGATTTTGTTTGAGTTGATATTCCATTAATTTCCAAAGCCTTAATAATTTGTTTTATTTCCAAAAAGCAAACTCTCTCAAAAGCATAACCTTTCCAAGCACTTAATAAAGGAGTATTTAATATTGAAAAATAATAGTTTTCAACTGACTGTTCTATTTGTGGCTTAAATGATAAATAAAAAACAGAAAAATTATCAATTAATTGAAAAACACTTCCCTTTTTTATATTTCCATAATTTATGTATTCGTATATAAAACCACTAAAAGTAAGGTCATTTAATATTGTTGTTAATGTTCCTCCCTCTAAACCTGTTTCCTTTAAGATTTCTTTTCTGGTCAACCCTTTAGCTTTATTTCCAATAGTTTCAATAATTTTTAAATAGTTCTCATATTTAGTGTATAAAGAAGCATATAACTGTTTAAACTCATTTTTTAAAGGAGCATCTTTTGAAAAAAATAGATAATCAATATTTTGAGCTAAAGAATAATTTATTCTAAAGAAATTATAATAATATGGAACACCACCAAAAACCATATATGATTCTAAAATATCAAACTTATTTAATTCAATTTTTTTATACTCAAAATAACTGACACACTCATTTAAAGTAAAAGGCTCAATATGTAATATTTCACTTAATCTATTATACAACCCACCTGTATTATTAACAATTTTATCAATTATCCACGAAGAAGCTGAACTGCACACAATTAGTAAAATATCTTTTCTCCCTGTACAAAATTGATTCCAAAAGTATTCCAATGCTCTTATTAAATCACTTTTAGTAGTATATAACCAAGCCAACTCATCAAAGAATATTACTTTTTTTTCATTATCTTTTGACTGCTCTATTTTCTCTCTTAAACAATTAAAAGCATCAAACCAATTTTTTAACTTTCTTTTTATTTTTAATTCATATTGAAAATTATTTAACTGTTCAGATTTACTACCGTTTTGAACACCTGAAATATTTAGGAAAAAACGGTTAGAAAAATAATTCTTAATTAAATATGTTTTGCCAACTCTTCTTCTGCCATATAAACAAATAAAATTAGATTCATCACTATGGTAATATTTATCTAAAATACTCTTTTCTTTTTCTCTTCCAATAATCATTAGATACCTCCCCAAATCTATTTAATTTTATCACATTTGGGGACTTATAACAATGTTTTTTTGCTTAAAACGCCCTTTTTAGCTCTGATACCTCCCCAAATCTCTCTTTTTTTACCACATTTGGGGAGCTATCGGCATATTTGGTTGTTTCTTTTTTTTCTTTCTTTTTTAATTTATCGCTCTACAACATGTTTAATATAATAAAATATCAATAGAAAAATTACATTAAACAATAATCATGAAGACACTTTGTTTAATTTATTAAAAGATAGTTTAGCACACTATTTACACTTTTATTATGAAAATAAAGTAATAGTGTTAAAATATTAAGATAGGAGCTTGATTATGAAAAAATGTACTCATTGTGGAAACGAATTAGATAACACTGCTAAGTTCTGCGGTAATTGTGGAGGAAACGAGTTTGAATCATTAGAAACTGAAACTAAATCCGAACCTTTTGTTGAGCCTTCTCCCTATAATGCAAATGATGAAAAACTTAAACATGAAATCTTTTTATATGGAGAAACTTATCAAAAGTATAAAAATTGGACAATAGTTGCGGTTATTTTATGTTGCAACGGAATTATTGGAATTATTTTATTAATCTTAGAAATCCTAACTTTAAATAAAATAAATAGAGCCGTTACTGAAGCCAAAGGAGACCAACTTTATTCTTTTTATAGATTAAAAAGTAAATATATTACTTTAATTATCATATCTAGTATTTTAGCATTCTTATGGATAATAGGTATAATTCAACAAATAGTTAATCCAACAGACTATGAAGAAATGATATCTTCTATACTCAACAACTAATTTTAAAAATGAACATTTTAATATCTGAGAAAGTTTTAAAGGCTTTAAATAATAATCAAGCTGTTGTTGCTTTAGAAAGCACTATTATTTCACATGGTATGCCTTACCCTCAAAATGTTCAAGTGGCTTTACAAGTAGAAAAAATAATTGAAGAAGAAGGAGCAGTTCCTGCTACTATTGGAATTATTAATGGAGTAGCAATTATTGGTTTAAACAAAGAAGAAATAGAAGCATTTGGGCAAAGAAAAGATATTTTAAAAGTATCAAGAAGAGATTTGCCTTATGTCCTTTCTCAAAAGAAATGGGGTGCTACAACTGTGGCTGCCACTATGATACTAGCCCAAAAGGCTGGAATTGAAGTCTTTGTAACGGGTGGTATTGGAGGGGTTCACAGATTAGGAAATGAAACTTTTGATATTTCAGCTGATTTAAAAGAATTAAGCCAAACTAATACTACTGTTGTTTGTGCTGGAGTTAAAGCTATTTTAGATTTAAAATTAACTTTAGAATATTTAGAAACAATGGGAGTATCTGTTTTAGGGTATAAATCAAATAATTTAGCCGCCTTTTATTCAACAGACTCTGGTTTACCTTTAGATTATAGAATGGAAACAGTTCAAGAAATTGCTAACTTTATTAAAACAAAAAGAGTTTTTAAAATTGATGGAGGCATTCTAATTTCAAATCCTATTCCTAAAAAAGACGAAATACCTAATGAAGAAATAAACAAATATATTGAGATAGCTTTAAAACTTGCTCAAGAAAAAAACATCAAAGGAAAAGATATTACTCCTTTCTTGTTGGCAAATATAGCTGTTTTAACTAAACAAAAAAGTTTAAACGCCAATATAAAACTTATTTATAATAATGCTAAATTAGGGGCACAAATTGCTAAAGAATTATCTAAATTATCATAACATATCACTAGTAACTTACTAAAACTTAAAAGGAACATAATATAATGGTAAATGTTCATAGCCACCTTCATTTAAATAATCATTAGTATAAATAATATATTTATTTCTAATAATTCCTGAATACTTAATTACAAACTTATCAATAGATGAATGTTTATTATATTTTCCAGACTTAACTTCAATAGGTGCTATTTTATTCTTTTCGTTTATAATAAAATCAATTTCCATTTCACCATATTTACCTAATCTATTTTCAAAATAATAAAATAATTTGTGAGAACGAGCCACCAACATCTGAGCAACAAGATTTTCAACAAACATACCTTGATTAATTGACAATTTATTCAAAATAAGTTTCCGATATAAATCATTATCAGAAACCGGTCTTTCTAGAAATATTTGAGTAATTAATAAGCCTGTATCAAACAAATAACATTTAAACTTTCCACTTTCTCTGTTTTGGTTTAA
>JAISJY010000145.1 GCA_031261365.1 Caryophanales bacterium
TATAATTTACTAAATATATCATTTAAACTAGATTATAATAAAGCATATGAGAAAGTTGAAAAATTTAAAAAACACCTAAAATCAATAATCTTCGCATAACTCACGCCGAAGTCGGGTTACAAGCTTTATATAACCTTAATTAATTTTCTAATTTATTAAAAATAAATATGCTATAATTCTTATGTTAAATTGTGAAAAACATTTAACAAACCTGAAAAAAGGGGAGTAGCTAAAGACTAAATTCTTGTTATAATCGTCAACACGGAAAAATCCCGGTTATAACCTAACAGTAGCCAGACCTTGTTCGTTTATTTTGAATAAGGTATTTTTTTTAGAAAGGACCATAAATGGAAAAAGAGTATTTAAAAGAGAGTTTACAAGTTGTTAAAGAGCTTGGAAGTAATGTTGAAGTTGGTTTAACAACCGAACAAGTAAATATTAGCCGAAGTTTAAACGGAGAAAATGTTTTAACAGGTAAAAAGAAACAAAGTTTAATTGTTAGTTTTTTATTATCTTTTTTAGACCCACTTATTTTAATCTTAATAGTTGCCGCGATTATTTCTTTAGTCGTTGCTTATTTTGTGGGTGGAATACATGCTGGAGACTGGTTTGAAAGTGGAATTATAGTTTTTGTAGTTGTTTTAAATGCTATTATCGGTGTTATTCAAGAATCAAATGCTGAAAAATCATTAGAAGCTTTAAAAAAGATGTCTTCACCTCTTTCTAGAGTTTTAAGAAATGGTCAAGAAGCTTTAATACCAACTGCTGAAATTGTTGTTGGTGATATTTTATTATTAGAAGCAGGAGATATATTACCTGCTGATGCTCGGATTATTGAATGTGCTAATGTGAAAGTAGATGAGTCTGCTCTAACAGGGGAATCTGTTCCTGTTGAAAAGATAGCAGAAGTTTTAAAAGAAGATGTTTTATCAGTAGGCGATAGAAAAAATATGTTGTTTTCTTCTACCCCTATTACTAATGGTCGTCTTAAAGCAGTTGTTACTTCAACAGGTATGAAGACTGAAGTTGGCAAAATTGCTACTATGTTAATTAATGACACAGACCAAACTACTCCTTTACAAGATAAATTAGCTCAAGTTGGTAAAGCTATTAGTTTAATGTGTATTGTTATTTGTGTAGTTGTTTTTGGTTTAGAATTATTAGCTAAAGTTGTAACAGGTAATGCTATTGATATAGAGGTTATTTTAGATGCTTTTAAATCAGCAGTCGCTCTAGCAGTCGCGGCTATTCCTGAAGGTTTGGCAACTGTTGTGACAATTGTTTTAGCTTTAGGAGTTTCTAAAATGGCTAAAGCAAATGCTATTGTGAAGAAATTACCTGCTGTGGAAACTTTAGGCTCTACTAGTGTGGTTTGTTCTGATAAAACAGGAACATTAACTTTAAATCAAATGACAGTTTTAGAGTTATATAGAAATAGATTAATAAAAGTAGAAGATATAACTATTGAAGATGTTGATTTAATTAAGTTCTTTGCTATTTGTTCTGATGCTAAAATTGTTATAGAAGACGGTCTTGAAAAGAACTTAGGAGACCCAACTGAAATTGCTCTAATTGTTTTAAATAATAAATATGGCGAGGATATTTCTAATATTAAGAGAATTGCTGAAATACCTTTTGATAGTGAAAGAAAGTTAATGACAGTTGTTGTTAATTATCAAGGTCAATTAATTTCAATTACCAAAGGTGCTCCAGATATTATTGTTAGTAGAAGTGCTTTTAAATTGGATACAGGAGTTAGTCTTGATAAATATACTAATCCTATTCATGAGGCTAATGAAAACTTAGGAAATAGAGCTTTAAGAGTTTTAGGTTTAGCCATTAAATATTTAGAAGAAGTTCCAAGTGATTTAAACACTTTGGAAGAAAATATGCAATTTGTCGGTTTAGTTGGTATGATAGACCCACCTCGTGCTGAAGTTAAAGTTGCAATTGCTGAAGCTAAAGTAGCAGGGATTAGAAGTGTTATGATAACAGGAGACCATATTGTGACAGCAGTGGCTATTGCAAAACAATTAGGTATCTTAAATGAAGGTCAAAAAGCCATAACATCTACCGAGTTACAAAGTTATTCTGATGAATATTTATTAGAACATATTGAAGATTTTTCTGTCTATGCTCGAGCTAATCCAAGTGATAAAGTTAGAATAGTTGATGCTTGGCAAAAGAAAAATAAAGTTGTGGCAATGACAGGCGATGGAGTTAATGATTCTCCAGCCTTAAAGAGAGCAGATATTGGTTGTGCCATGGGTATTACAGGTACTAATGTTTCTAAGGAAGCTTCTGATATGATTTTAATGGATGATAATTTTGCGACTATTATTTTAGCAATTAAAGAAGGTCGGGGCATTTATGATAATTTAAAAAAGTGTATTAAATATTTATTATCAAGTAATATTGGTGAAGTTTTAACTATCTTTATTGTTTCTTTAATCACAGTTTTATTTGGTTCTTTAATTGGTGATTTACAAACACCATTATTAGCAATTCATTTATTATGGATTAATTTAATCACAGATGCTTTACCTGCTTTTGCTTTAGGTATGGAAAAGCCTCAAGATGATGTTATGAGTAAAGCTCCACGGAGCAAGAATGAAGGTTTCTTTGCTCATGGTTTAGGAATTGAAATTATTATTCAAGGTATTTTTATTGGTTTTATTACTATCACAGCTTATTTGTTAGGAGTATTTGTTTTTAAAGACTTAGTAACAGACCCACATATGTTAGGGCAAACAATGGCTTTCTTTACTTTAAGTGGAACTCAATTATTTCATTCTTTTAATATTAAATCTTCACATACTATCTTTTCCAAATCAACCTTTAATAATAAGTTTTTAATCTTTAGTTTTCTTTTAGGTTTTGGTTTACAGTTCCTAGTTATTTATTTACCAGGTTTAAATGATTTATTTAAGTTTGTTGCTTTACCAATATTACCTTTGATAATTTCTTTAGTTTTAGGGGCTTCTACTATTCTTTTAGCTGAAATAATGAAGATAATTGATAATTATATTGAGAAAAGGAAGGCAAACAAGTAAAATCTCTAGAAAATATGCTAAAATAGAAATATGAATTTTGAATATCAAAAATTAAATTATGCCTCTGCCAAAAGAAGAGTTGTTGCCTATGTGATAGATTTTTTGATTACTTCAATGGTTATCTTTTTAATATTTATTCCTTTTGGAGTTGATAATGTTATTAAATTAATTAAAGGAAATCCGATTAGTTTAGATATTACAACTTTAATAGCCTTGTATAGAACTGTTTTTATTTCAGCTTTATTTTGTGCGGCTTATTTTATTATTGTTCCTCAAATATTTGAAGGTCAAACAATTGGGAAAAAGATATTTAAAATTAAAATAGTTAATTTAGATGGTAGTAGAACGGATGGAGTTCATTTATTTATTAGAGAAATCTTTGGTAAATTAATCTTGAACTTTGGTTCTTTTTTTACAAGTCATGTTATCAGTTTTGCTTTATTAAAAAGTAGAGAAGATTATCGTGCAATTGAAGATATTTTAGCAGGTACTGCTGTTATAGACATTAGTCAAAGGAGAATATAATATGTCAACACCCCACAACAAAGCCGAAGTTGGTGATTTTGCTGAAACCGTTTTAATGCCTGGAGATCCATTAAGAGCAAAATGGATAGCTGAGACCTTTCTTTCTGAGGTTGTTGAAGTAAATAGTGTCAGAAATATGTTAGGTTACACAGGAAACTATAAAGGAAAAAGAGTTTCAGTTATGGGTTCTGGAATGGGTATGCCAAGTATTGGTATTTATTCTTATGAACTATTTAATGTTTACAATGTTAAAAGAATAATTAGGGTTGGTTCAGCAGGTTCTTATAAGAAAGAAGTTAAAATAAGAGATGTTGTTATTGCAATGGGAAGTTCTACTAATTCTAACTATGCTCAACAATATCATTTAAACGGTACTTATTCTGCTTTAGCATCTTATAATTTAGTTGAAAAAGCGGTGGAAGTTGCTAAAAGGAAGAAAGTAAATTATCATGTTGGCAATGTCTTTTCTAGTGATGTCTTTTATACAGCTGGGGGAGATGATATTAATAAATGGGCAAGTATGGGTGTTTCTTGTGTAGAAATGGAGAGTTATGCTTTATACTGTAATGCGGCTTATTTAGGTAAGGAAGCTTTAACTTTATTAACTATCTCTGATTCTTTAATTACTCATGAAGCGACAACAGCGGAGGAACGCCAAACAAGTTTTGCTCAAATGATTGAAATAGCTTTGGAGATTGCCTAAAATGTTAGCAATTCCCAGTGGTAATATTGGCTTAATTATTGGTATTATTTTACTATCAGGTTGTTTAATAAAACTAATTTATGATATCTTTACAAAAGATTTATTTTCCACTCGTCTTAATAAATATACTTTGTTTGCTGACCATATCTTATTAAAGAAAGTTGATTTAGAAACTAATATTTTTGATTATGTGGTTTTTGGCAATAAGTACATATATGTTATTAATCATTTAAAAGGTAATGGTCGTTTAATTGGTAATGAAAAAGATTATAATTGGATTTTAGTGAAAAGAAAAGAAAACGAAGAAATTAGAAATACTTTTGCTTTAAAAAGTGAAGAGTATAAAAAAATAATTACATTAGCTGATAGTGATTCTTCTTTTTTCTATAATGTTATTGTTTTAGGAAATGGTATCAAATATGATAATGATATTTATTTAGCAAATCCTAATTATAAAATTGTTGATGAAAGAAGTTTCTTTAAGTTAATTATGTCTTTGGAAAGAAACCAAGAATTACCAGATGTTTTAGTTGAAGAAATAGAAAAAGCAGCAACTAATATTTATAAAGAATCTTATCGGAATAAACTTAAAAGGAAGAAAAAATGACACCAGAATTGTGGGGAGTAATAATCTCAGGAAGTATTTTATTGACAGTAATTATTTTATTTAATTTATTTTTGAATTTAGTTCAAGTTATTTGGTTTGCCAGGAGGATGGATTTTAGTAAAGGTTTTAAATATTTTACGGCTGAAGATTTTGGTTTAGAAAAAGAAACATTTGTTTTTGACAGTCTTAGTAAAATAAAAGTTAATGGTTATATTTATAGAATAAAGTTAGAAACTTATAAAGGTATTGTCGTTTTAGCACATGGTATGGGACCAGGTCATTTGGCTTATACGACTGAGATTAATTACTTTGCTCAAAATGGTTTTATTGTTTATGCTTATGATATTCCAGGGACTGGTAATTCTACTAATAAACACATTGGGAGTATGGAGGAAGCTATTGCAACTTTAGAAGGATTACTTGAATATTTAAAAAATGAAACTTTAAAGGTATCTTTATATGGACATTCTTGGGGTGGCTATGCTGTTTTAAATGTTAATAAGAAATACCATTTACATGCTGTGGCAGCTTTAGCACCTGTTAGAAACTTCTTTTATGGAGTAGTCGGTAGTAAATCTATTTTAAACTTTGTTTATGTTCCTTTTATAACACTTTTTAAATATGCAAAATATTATAAAATTGACACTGTTAAAACCATTAGTAAAACGAGAACTAAAACTGCTATTTTTTATTCTAGAAATGATCCATCTGTGCGGTTTCTTGATAACATAAATCCCTTTTATAAATTAAATAATCACTTAATTTCCTTAATTGAAAGAAATAAACCAACCCACCGAATTAATTTATCAGATGAAGGACTTAAATATGATAATAAGTTTAATGAAGATTTAAGAACTATTAAAGATGAAAAAACTAGAGAAGAATATTTAAAAAATGTTGATTGGTCTTTAATGACAGAATTAGATGAAAACTTAATGTCTAAGATATTAAGATTTTATGAATAGGAATGTTTTTGCAAGTATTTTATTTTGGATTATTACTGCTTTATTAGTCGCGGTTATTTTAAAGTTCTCTTCTCAAAATGGAACAGATAGTAATTCAGTAAGTAAAGATGTTGTTATAAATATTGTTGGGGAAAATAATTATAATGATTTAGTTAATAAATATACAGAAGATAAATTATTGTTTTTTGTGAGGAAAATGGCACACTTTACAGAATATTTCTTTTTTTCTTTATCTCTTTTTATGGCAATTTACTTTACTAATAAATTAGTTTTTAATTTAAGATTTATCTATATCTTATTATTTTCATTATTAGGAGTTTTTCTTTTGGGGGGAATAGATGAAATAAGACAAAGTTTTTCTGTAGATAGAACAAGCAGTTTTATTGATGTTTTAATTGATAGTTCAGGAGGATTATTAGCTTTGATATTTGTTTATTTAATTAATTTACTTTGGAGGAAGCATGAAAAGAGGATTTGAAATATATAATAAAGATATTAAATCTTTAAAACCAACAAGACAAACTAAATGTTCAGCAGGGTATGATTTTTATTTACCGACTGATATTATTATTAAACCATACGAGATAATTCAAATACCGAGTAATGTTAAAGCCTATATGCAAGATGATGAAGTCTTATTTTTGTTTATTAGAAGTAGTATGGGTATTAAAAATGGCTTATCTTTAGTTAATAAAGTGGGCGTTATTGATGCTGATTATAAAGATTTTGAAATAAGTTTTACTATTAGAAACAACACTGATAAAGTTGTTAATTTGAGTAAAGATACTAGAGTAGTTCAAGGTATATTTACGAAGTATTTATTAAGTGATGATGATCATGTTGAAACTATTAGAAAAGGTGGCATTGGTTCTACTAAATAAAGCAAGTTGTGTTAATAAAATGACTAGTTATGCAAAAATATTAAGTTATTTATTTTTTTTGCATATAATAAAAACATCACATGGAGGAGAAAAAGATAAAAAAAATATTTCATTATTTATCGTTGCCATTATTAATAATTCCACTGTTAAAACTTAATTATGAGCCAAGTTATGCTCCAAATGTTACTAAAGGAAATTATGGTAATAGCACTTTAGAAGTTCAAACTTCAGCTACTCTTCAAGATATTTATGTAGAGCATACTTTTTCTAATTCTTTCTTAATTAATATTTATGATAATACTGACTTTGAGGGTGATTATATTATTAGTTATGATGCCTCTAATATCAGTTCTTCTATTTCTTCTGGTACTTTAATTAATAACGAAACTACTTTTGATTATTATGTTACTAATTACTTAATTAATGAGTTTGATTTTTTTGTTTATAGAGAAAACGAAAGTATTGATGAAAGTTCTCAATTTACTTTATATTTAGATGTTTCTGAAGAGTATGATTTTTATTCTACTTTTTCTTATGAAAATGCTAGAACAAGACATTTTAATTATTTATTGGAACAAGGCTTAATAAGAGAGCAACAATTTAATAGTTTTGTATATCAAGAATACACACCTTTCTTGGCTCCAACACTAGGGGGAGGTCCAATATCAACTCTAGTTACTACAACCATAGAGGGAAATATATATTGGCAAGATTATTTAGGAAAATTACATCCTGCCGAAAATGTTAAAGTAGAAATAATCGGAGATACTTTATTAACCACTAATTATGTTTATGCTACTATATATACTTCCAATGTTGGTTTTTATCATTATGGTCCAATAATTCAACAAGGACAACCGGTTTATTTAAAAATAAGTGCTTCTTCTACAAATTATAGTGTAGTAGATATAGATAACAATGTTTATTTTCAAACTTCAACAGCAATAGCTGCCCCTTCAAAAACTTCTACTATTACTCGCAATTACAGATTTTTTTATGCTAGTGATGCTGGTAAAGGAGTTTCAATTCATCAAGCTATTCAATTAGGGGAAAATTGTGCTGAACAAATCTCATTTTTTACATTTTCGCCTTTATTAGTAAAAGTTGCTTCCTCAAATGTTGGTGATGCATGGTATGACTATGATACAGAAACTATCGGAATAGATACTTCTAGAATATCTAGTTGGGATGTTATATTGCATGAATATGGACATTATGTGGCTGATATGTTGAGTTTTGATGATAATCCTGGTGGTGCTCATGATGATGCAACTAATTTAATATATTTGCATGGAAAAGATGTTGGTGTTAGATTAGCGTGGGCAGAAGGATGGGCAACTTTTTATGGTGTATTTTGTCAACAAGATATACGGAAGGATTTGCTTAACATGCCGACCGTAGGAGATTCAAATAGTACAGATTTAGGTAATACAAATGGTCTAAATACTAGATGTCTTGAAACTGGCTCAGTAGGATTTATGGGTTTAGATAATGAAATAACCGATGAAGTTTTTCTTGAATACGGAGATGGCAATGAAGTTAATGTTGCAGCAATTCTATGGGATATTTTTGATCCAGAACCTGAGGAGATAGAAGAATCTGAAGAATATGATAATATGGAAGAAGATTTTTATGAAATATTAGATATTTTACAAACTGGAAATATTAAATCGCTTTCTGATTTTTTGTCTGCTTTTAAGGGGGATCTTTTTTCTGATGATTATTTTTTTAATGATTATTTAGAACTTGGTCCTATATTAACTAAATTTAAGGCTGGTCCTGATATTTATTATCCGAACAACGATGGTATTGGAAGTACTGCTCCAACATTGTATTGGGAACAAAATGGAAGTATAGACAACAATAGGTTTACAATAGTAATTAGAGATTCAAATCTAGAAATAATTGAAATATTTGAGTCTTTATCTGGAACTAATTATAGTTTAACTCAAGGTTTTTGGAATTGTATTAGGTTGCATTTTGATGATTATATTTATTGGCAAATTATTGGTTTTAATG
>JAISJY010000177.1 GCA_031261365.1 Caryophanales bacterium
AAACTCTATTAAGAAATATGAAGTAATTTCTACTAGTATTATTTACCGTGGCCCTTATGGAGCTATTAAAGGGAATACTGTTTCTCTTGTTAATAATTTTAGACCTGTAGATTTAAGTGATGGTTTAAACTTTTATGCGGTCAGTGATACTCATGACTTTTATAAACATGTGAATACGGATACTACTAAATTAGATTTTATAATTTTAGGTGGAGACCATGCTTCTTTTATACAAAGAGAAGAAGATTTATTAATTGCTAATAAGTTAGGAAGAAGGCTTAGTAATGGTGAAATACCTCTATTATATGCTCGGGGAAATCATGAAACTAAAGGTAGTAGATTTGCTGAACTATATCAATATGTTGGTAGTAAGGGTACTGATTTCTTTTATTCATTTTATTTAAATGGAGTTGCTGGAGTTGTTTTAGATATGGTAGAAGATTATAATGATAGTTGGTATGAGTTTTATGGTATGGCAGATTATACAAATTACCGTTTAAGACAATTAGATTTTTTAGATGATTTATATAGTAGTTATAAGTTTGAAGAGGCTAGTGTTAGGTTTCGTTTAGCCATTAGTCATGTTCCAATTACAGTTTTGAATAAAAACGATCAAATAAAAAATCATAAAGAACTATTTACAGAATCTTTGAATAGGTTTAATTTGAATATGTTAGTTAGTGGTCATAAGCATATTTTAGTTCCTGTTTTAGTTCAAGGAAAAACTAATGAAGAAGTGAATGTGGCTTATGCTAAAACTTACGGAACTATTTTAAAGAATGGTTCAATTATAAATGCTAACTTTAATGCTTTTATTATTTCTAAAAGAACATACAAGCAAGGATTAGGTTGGGATGAAAATGAATTTGGTAAATATATGATAGGAATGATAACGGGTGTTTCATTCATAAATAGTGAGATAACTATTTCATATATTAATAATAAGAAGGAAGTTGTTCCTGTTCTTGACCCTTATAGTGAGCTTTTAGAAAATAGTTTTACTTTTGAATTGTAGCTTAAATAATGCTTTTTTGTCTTTTTTAATTGGATAGATAGAGTTTTAATATATAATATTAGAGGTTAGTAAAATTAGTGAGGGCGAAATGGGAAAAAAAATTAAAGGATTTTTTAAAAATATAAGTAACTTTTTCAAAAGTAGAAAATTAAAAACAAAACTATTAGCTATATTTTTAACAGTTAAAATAGTTCCGATTACTATTTTAGTTTTAATAGTTTTTGCACAGTTTGGTGTTTTACAAAATTCTATTATAAAAAGAACTGAAGATTTAAGAAAGCAAGTTGAAAATGAATTAACAGTGGCAGAGGAAATTGCCGTTAGTGGTTCTAACTTAGCCTTAATCAATTCGGCTAGTGACCCAATAGAAAGAATGACAACCGATACAGCTAAAGAAGTAGCTGAAATGCTTTATAATAATGATAATTTAGTTCAAATAATCGCTAATGCTTATGAATGGGATGATTTAACACCAACAAATAATAGTTTACTATTAAAGAACTTTGTTGATAATTATACTTCTAAAGTTATTAAACAAAATACTTGGAGGCTAGTAATTCCAGATGAAAATGGTTCTATTGAATATAACGGTAATAAAGTTAAAGAAATACCTCTAACAAATGAGGCTGAAAGAGAAGAAGCTAAGTTGCTTAAAAATGCTTTTTGGGCTCCGATAGATGTTCCTAATTTAAACTTACCAGATGATAGTGGTAATTCTACTAATAAGATTAATGAAGATGATGGAAATGGAAATGGTATTTTAGATGATTGGAGATATAGAGAACCTGATTATTTTGAATATGAAGATATACCTTTATTTAATCAGATTTCTTTTATAGATTTAAATGGGCAAGAACAATTAAAATACACTGCTCCTCAAGAACTTTCTCAAAAAGTTAATCATTATCAAGATTTAAAACCTAATGAATTAAATAATGTTTTAGTTACAAACGGAGAAGTGGGATACGCGGAGCGGTTTACTAATACTTATATTAAAGCGGAGGAATATCCTAAACATTTTAATGATTTCCCTGCTACTAAAGCCGAATATCAAGCTTTAAGTAAAGACGAAAAAGTTTATGTCAGTGATGTTAGAGGGGCTTATGTCAGAGGCATAGTTGGAATGTATGCTGGTTATACTACTTACACTCCTTATAATGTTGAAAGTATAAATATTAATAATACTAATGATAATTTAATTTATCTATTGAGCGAGAGTAATAAAAATGGGAAAGGAATAACCCCTTTAGCAAGATTAGATGGGGAGACTGCTGATGCTTTTATTGATAGAGCATTAACTTGGTTAGTTGAAAATCATCCTGAAAAAACAACAAATTATCCTAATTCATTAAGAAATGTTGATTCTTTAATGAGTATTGGTAAATCTTTGTTTCCTGAAAATGATGCTTTAGATTATAAAAAGTTAACTCATCCCGGTTATGTTAATGCCGATGGTTCTATTGAATATAGTGGTTGGAAAACAGTAGATTTTTATTCAACACAAGGAGCTTTTGCTGGTAAAGAAAATCCTTTAGGAGAACGATTTGAAGGAATTATTAGATGGTTAGTTCCTGTTTATAATAATTTAGGTGATAAAGTTGGTTATATAGCAGCAGCTTTTAATGCTGATCATTTAATGGAAAAAATAGACCATATAACTCCAATGATAGAAAGATATAGTGAATTATCAGATGCTGGAGCAGGTAATTATGCTTTTATTTGGGATTCTAAAATAAGAAGTGTGGCTCATCCGCGACATAATTCTATTTATGGTTATAATGCTGTGACTGGTGACCCAGAAATACCTTGGCTATATTCTAAATATTTTGATAAATATGTTAACAAATTAGGAGAAAATCCTAATGCTTCTACTTGGTATGATTATTTCTTTACTAATTCAAGTGCACCTAATGAAGATGGAGATGGAACTCCAGAGTTTTTTGAACAAAATAGACCACCTTTAAAAACTCCTGCTCAAATATTAACAGATTCTGGTTTAGTTGGTTTAGATGGGAGATGGTTAAATAATGCTCCACAATGTACAGGCTGGGCTGATATAAGTAGAGATGGTGGCTCAGGTTCTTTTTATATTTTATGGTCTGGCTTATATAAAATAACAACAGTTTCAGCTATTCCTTATTATTCTGGACAATATAATGAATTAAAACAAGGTAATAGAAGAGGTTTTGGTATAGTAACAATAGGAGCAGGTTTTGATGATTTCTTAGCTCCTGCTCGAGAAACAGATGCAAAACTTAAAGAAAGTATGGACAATGCTAATGAACTTATAAATGGTTCAGTAGACGATAGTAAAAAAGCTGTTAATGATTCTCTTAGTGCAACTACTAACCAAGTATTTATCTCTTTGGCAATAATTATTGCAATTGTGATAGTAGTAGCTTATTTAACAGCCGGAAGTATTACTAAAAACATTGATAAAATAACTTATGGTATCACGAAGTTTAGAAGTGGTGAAAGACAATTTAGATTTAATTCAACTTCAACTGATGAGTTTGGAATTATTCAGTCAATTTTTGATGATATGGCATCTTCTATTGAAGAGTCAATTAAAAATCCAATAATTATTCTTGATGAAAACTTAAAAATTGTTTATCTTAATAATCAAGCTTTATCTTTAAATAATATCTTTACTAAAGATTCAATAGGTACAAGTTTTAATGATGCAGTAGAGTTTGATTATGATTCTCCTTATCATCCGATAAATGCTCTAGAAAAAAATCAAATGACTGAAATATTCTTTAGTCCAAGAAGTCAGGAATATCTCAAATCTAGTGCTTCTTATTTCTATGATAGAAATGGTGAGAAAAAGGGTTATGTTATTGAAATATTTAATGTTACTGAAATGGTGAGAGAGCAACAAAGGTTAGAAACTCAAAGGTTATTATTAGATAAAATCTTCTCTTCTTCACCAGACTTAATATTTTATATTGATACTGATAATAAGTATTTGACTGTAAATCCTAGATACGCGAGTATTTCAGGTTTATCACCAGAAGAGTTTGTTGGCAAATCACCAATAGATATTTATGGTGAGGAGGCTGGTTCTGCCTATGAAAAAATGAATAGTGAGGCTAAGAATAGTGGTATTTCTATCTCGGCTGAACAGTCTTTAGTTTTTGCTGATGGACATATTGAAACAGTTGATACTGTTAGAACACCTCTATCTGATTCTGAAGGTAAATATTTAGGGATTTTAGGTTTCTCTAGAGATGTATCTAATCGTGTGGCAGTTGAAAACAATTTAAGAAATACTCAATTAGCTTTGGAGAAGGCTGTTATTGATGCGAATGAATCGGCAGCCCATAAGACAGATTTCTTAGCAAGGATGAGTCATGAAATAAGAACTCCAATGAATGCTATTATTGGGGTAACTTCTATTGTGAAAAATGAATTATCACCTTTAGTTATTAAACAAAAGGAATTAAACTCTGTCATGGTTCATGTGGGACAAATTGAAACAAGTAGTCAGCATTTATTAGGTTTATTAAATGATATTCTTGATTTATCTAAAATTGATGCTGGAAAGATAGAATTAGCTAATGAAGATGTTGACATGAGAAAGTTATTTGATTCAGTTGTTAATATTATTTCACCTCGGTTTGTGGAAAAGAATATTACTTTTAAATATCACATGGACACTTTGAAAAATGATCATTTCTCGACAGATTCTTTGAGACTCCGTCAAGTATTGATTAATTTATTAGGTAATGCTGTGAAGTTCACTCGGGAGTTAGGGACAGTTACTTTCAATATTATTGATAAAGGTAATATAGATGGTAAAACTATTTTAGAGTTTACAGTTTCTGATACCGGTATTGGAATTAGTAAATCTGATATACCTAATTTATTTAGATCTTTTGAACAAGCCAATTCTTCTATTTCTAAAAAGTTTGGAGGTACAGGTTTAGGTTTAGCTATCTCTCAAAAGATTATTCAAATGTTAGGTAGTGAAATAAAAGTAACTTCTGTTTTAGAAGAGGGAACAACATTTAGTTTTGAAATAGCTTTAAGCACCGTGAATGAAAGTGATGCTGAAGTAGTAGAAATAGTTGATGCAACGAATAGATTTAAAGGCAAGAGAATATTATTAGTTGATGATGTTGATATTAACAGAATGATTGTTGTTTCTTTATTAGAAATAACAGGAGCAAGTATTGAAGAAGCCGAAGATGGAACAGTGGCTGTTCAAAAGTTTACTGAGAATAATCCTAATTATTATGATATTATTTTTATGGATATTAGAATGCCAATTATGGATGGTTATGAAGCAACAAAGAGTATTAGAGCTATCGGTTCTGATTATGCTAAAAAGATACCTATTATTGCATTGACTGCTAATGCTTTTAAAGAAGATATTGATGCTGCTAAAGCGGCTGGAATGAACTCTCATGTGGCTAAACCTGTTGATTATGAGAAGTTAATAGAACAATTATTTAAATATTTGAAGGTGACAAATGATAAGTAAAGCGGTTAGTGTTAGAGAATTAATAGAAGATTTTCATTTAACAAATGTTGTTCCTAATGCGGATGATTCTAGAAATATCACGGTTACCGATATTAATAGACCTGGTTTAGAATTAACAGGTTATTATCAACACACCGAATTAAAAAGAATTGTTGTTTTGGGTAATAAAGAAATAGAATATATTAATACTTTTACGGATAAGGCTCATTTTAAAGAACCTTTTGCTATGATAAGTTCAAGTGAAGTTCCTTGTATTATCATTACTAATAATAATGTTTGCCCTCCTGATTTATATGTAGCGGCTAAGAAAAATAAAACGGCTATCTTATTAACTAATTTAAAAAGTAGTCAATTTATTACAAGTTTAACTTTGTTTTTATCAGAAGCAATGGCTCCAAGTCTTTCTTTACATGGAACTTTATTAGAGGTTAGTGGAGTTGGTTTATTATTATTAGGAGCTTCTGGTATTGGTAAGAGTGAAATAGCTTTAGATTTAGTTAGAAGAGGACATAGATTAGTGGCAGATGATTCAGTTGAGATAACTTATGTTTCTAATGCTTTATATGGTAAAGCTCCTGAAGTCTTAAAAAGAGTTATTGAAGTCAGAGGGCTAGGAGTGATAGATGTTACTAATATTTTTGGTATAAGTAGTTATAAAGAAAGACAACAAATTGATTATGTTATTCAA
>JAISJY010000185.1 GCA_031261365.1 Caryophanales bacterium
ACTGTGGCTTGTCCTCTTGATAAACCTTTAGTCCTTGCCAAAAACATATATTCTCCTGTTAAAACTTCAATTAACTCTGCTCTAGTATATCTAGCAATACCTGCAATAGAACCTAAAGCTAAAGAAATAATAGGTAATATTATCGATGGAAACATTCTCAATGAGAAGAAATCTTCACCCATATACATTCTTAAAGGTAGTATTGGCCATTTATAAGCAAAGAAATATTGAAATAAGAAAGCATAGATAAAACTAGGAACACTAATAAAAGCAATAACTGCTATCGATATAGTTTGGTCAGTTAATTTATTCTTTTTTAAAGCGGCTAATATTCCTAAAAACAAGCCAAGTGGAATTGCTAATATTACTGAATAAAGATTAACAACAATTGTGGCTGGTATCTTTTTTAAGAGTAAAGCTTCAAAACTATGAGCTGGCCACAAATGATAAGACATCCCAAAACTACCTGTTTCAAATAATCTTTTAACATATAACCACATTTGATAAGGCATTGGTTCGTAAAAACCAATTGAATCCAAATATGCTATAATGTTTGCAGCATTGTCCCCTTCCGTGGGCTTTGGATAAGGCATTAATCTAATTAAAATAAAACTAATTGCCGTGATAATAATCAAGGTCATAATTAATAGCAATATTCTTTTTATTACATATTTAAGCATTTTTAATCCTTCCTAATACATACAAAATCAAGGGAATTACCCCTTGATTTTTGCAGTATTTATTAATAATAGCAAAGTAATCTTAAGCAAGTTTATAAACCTCAGTCAAATCATTATTATGAGATTGAACATAAGAAGCCCAGTCATCATCATTATAGTTGAAAGTCATTTCTCTAATTCCCCCAAAGCCGATTATGTATAAATATTGATTTGTTCCATAATTTATTTTAGTTGATCTAATACTAACACTATTTCTTTCATACAAAGATGTAAATCTATATTGTTCTACTAAACCTCTTTCAATAGCCGCGAAGATAGTAGTTCTTTGATAAACATTAGCTTGAGCTGAAGAATATTCACCATTTAATAAAGCTTCCATCCATTGACCATAAGTTTTAGTTACAGGTGGAATATCTGTTTTAATATAATTGCCATCTCCATCTTTTTGCCCACTCCAATAACCATCAGGACCATCTAAATCGATTGTTAAAGGTGTAGTTGCAGGGTGGAAACCATACTCAAATAATTCACTTTCATCACAATAAGCTTCAACTAAAACGAACATATTTAAGGAAGCACCGCCCCAAGTTGAGAATATCATATCAGTATTGCCTAATTGAGCGTTATCATAATAATCTGAATCAACAAAAGTGACAATATTTACTTTTCCTTCTAATGATGTTCCGGTCGTAATGGCTCTTAAATTATCTTGAATAAATGTTGCCATTTGAGTATAGATTTCATCAGAAGTATAAACATGAAACTCTATTTCTAATCTATCGCCTACTCTATATGCTCCTGCCTCTGTTGAGTTTAATTCCTCTTGAAGAGCAGTTTCTAATAAACTTTTAGCATAAGTAACATCATAACCATAAGTATTACTTCCATAAACACCACTCACAACCGCTTTGGCTTGAGGGAAGTTTCTATATAATTGTCCTCCAAAACCTGTTGTACTATCTGGGTCTGGGTCTGGAACATAAGAAGTATTTATTGGGACAACGAAACCTTTACCACCAGAAGTGTGATTTTGAGCAAAGTTATTTCTATCTAAAGACCAAGAGAATGCTTTTCTAAAGTTATGATTTGCTAATAATGTTTTATTAACTTTATCACTTGGTGAACTTGCTGCATTTTGTCTAGCAACTAATTTTTCTCTATCACTGTTAAGAGTTAATTTTGTAGTATATGTTTCAGGGGCTCTCATTAATAAACTTGAACCTTTGAACTCATCAGATTCTGTTTTGTTTTGGAAGCCAATGCCATCTAATTCACCTTTTTTAAAGGCTAACATTGCAGATGGATGGTTTTTAATAACTTCAAATGATAATTTACTAATAGTATAAAAGCCTTGATGTCTTTCAGCAGAATAGCCATACCATTGGGTATTTCTTGATAAGTTGAAACCTTTATCTAATTGATATGTATCTAGTTTATAAGGACCGTATGATTTATAATATCTAGCTTCAGTTCCATAAGCGGTACTTGTTTGAGTCTGATTCATTGCATCCATATAAGTATCAATATGAACTAAGAAATTACCAGATAACATAACTAATAAATCAAAGCCTTTTAAAGGTTTAGATAACCATAATGTAATTGTATAATCATCTTTTCTCGTAATACCAACTGAAGATTCAAAATTAATATTTGGATAAGTTGCTTTCCATAATTGCATACTACCAAAAAGGGTAGGAGATGGATTTGGTAATTCAGAAGTTTGGTCGTTTTCTCTAATAACTCTAACTAAGTTCAAAACAGCAGTTCTAATATTGTTATATGTTGGGACAACATTGGAATTGTTATTTATTGTTTTAACATAAATTGGATTAAAGACAGAACCATAATCTGTTGCATTATTCAAATATGCTTTTAAAGTGACTAAATCTGGATGATTACCTAATAAAATCTCATTTCCATTATATGTAATTGGTTTCTCACTGTTTTCTTCAAATAAGTTAGCTACAGAAAGACCACCTAATCCACTATATTTATGATAGAAAGAGAAATAAGAATTATTACCTGCTTCTCTAACCGGTTGATTTCCAGCGGCTTGGTCAGCATTAAACTCTGTTTCAGTAACATAAACATCTCTATTTGATTTAAAATATTTTTCAGCATTTCCAATAGATAATTGACCTTGATAAAAGCCACTTGCTCTACCATTAATTAACTTTGGATTTAATAATTGTTTCATTGATTGAACATAATCACTAGCTGTGATAGCTTCACCATTTTCCCATCTTGCCTCAGGATTTAATGGTATATCATAAATTAAACCAGAGTCATAAGTTGTTGGTACACCTCTAGCAATTTTATATGTATCATCATAATCTACAGTTTTATCTTGAGGTATATCAGTTGCCATTTCTGGTTGAATTACATAGCTCGTTCTATCAGGGGTTAGTTGAAAATCATAAAAGCCCATTTCAGTGTAAGATAAAATAATAGAATCTGTACTTGTTTCCCATCTATGTGGACTCCAAGTTTTAGGATTACCTGCTATGTAATCACGGTAGGTAGCAACTCCCACTTGGGGTGGAATGCTTGTCGTACTAGATGATGAACTTGAACTAGACGAACTTGAACTAGATGTTGAGCCTGATGGCGAACTTGTGCTTGGACCTGCACTACTTGATATTGGTCCGTTGGAACTATCTCCTAAACTCGCATTTGAGTTTCCAGAACTAGAATCACTTGCTTTATCAATAGCACAACCTACTAACAATAATAAACTTAATATTATCGATGGTGTTTTTTTCATATTTCCTCCTTTTTTTATTATATGCTTTTATATTTTATGCTTTTTTCTAAAATTGACAATTTCTAATTACTTCTATGGTTATGAAAAGGTTTACATTTTGGATTGTGATATAATTTCTTTGTATGACATTTAGATTAATTCAAAAAGAAGATGCGAGTTTATTCGCTAAATATAAAGGCTTTGGTTGGGAATATTGTTTTCCTTATTTGTTTATCATTTCGCATTTTGGTCAATTTACTATGTGTTACCAAGATGATGTTATATATGTAAAGTTTGTCTTGCCGACAAAAGTTTATTTTTTAAGACCTTATTTAAACGATTTAAGCAAATTAAATAATGCCATCGATAATATATATAAATATTGCCAAGACCATAACCTTACTTTTGAAATTATTGGTCTTAGAGAAAATGACTTAGATTATATTAGTGATAAATATTATACTTTTTCAACTGAAAATGATTCTGAATATGTTTATTTGTCTTTTGATTTAATTTATTTAATTGGCAAAAAGTATCAACCAAAACGAAATTATATTAATAGATTTAGGTATGCCAACAATTATACTTTTATAGACTACCAAGAAAAATATAAAAAACAGGTAATAGAATTATTAAATCTATGGTCAAAACAAGCCAATAAAATCAATGATGTTGGAGAAATACTATCTGCTTTGGAGGTTTATGAAGAATTAAAAACTTTAAATGCCTTTATTAAACTTTTAATAAGTGACAACACTTTAATTGGAATAGTTATTGGTTGTCTTCAAAATGATATTGCTTATACTATGTATGAAAAAGCTTTAGTAGAGTATGAGGGTTCTTTTCAAATGATTAATCAATTAACGGCTAGTACTTGTTATCATAATGTTAAATATATTGATAGAATGGAAGATATGGGAGATGAGGGACTAAGGAAAGCAAAAAAGTCATATTATCCCTGTTTAATGATAAATAAAAGAAGACTGATAAAAAAAGATTTGTCATATTAGCAACATTTATATTTGTTTGTTGAAATAAAAAATAATTTGTTGTATCATTATTAGGCATTGTGGTGGCTGTGGCGAAGCGGTTAACGCACCTGACTGTGACTCAGGCATTCGTGGGTTCGAGACCCATCAGCCACCCCAATATCGTCTTGTCATGCTCGCTTGAAAATTGAGATTTAAGGGCTAAAATAGGCAATAATTGATATATTTAATGATTTTAGAGACCTTCGGGTCTCTTTTTTATTGTCTGAAATGGGGATTTATTAGTCTTAATTGATACCTCATAAAATCCAAATAAGAGCAAGCGAACCTGTTTTTGAAGGGGCAATTTCGTAATGTTTGCGAGCGAACCTAACTAATAAACAAGGAATAATCAAAGTCAATTTGCTTATAATTTCTGATGATTTTAATAGTTTGATGATGTATTAATGTAGGAGTAGTGCCAGTATTTAAAGAAGAACCATTTAGAGATATGAATATTAATGCCTCATTATCTTCAATAATATAAGAAGTAAACAACTCTTTAATTCTATCAATATCTTTAAATTGTAGAACACCCTCTAATTGTTTTATTATTTTCCTTTCTAACCTATCTTGATTTTGATACATAGCATTTAAACATAAATTATTTGATATTGTTTGGTAGGCAATTAACTTAGATTCAGTATCGATATTTTCAAGAGAAGAATATAATTCTTCATTAGACTTATCAATGTCTATTTGGAAAAGCGGAATTCGTAATAAATAATCACTTACATGGTTCATATTAAAATATAAATATCTGGAACAATCAAGTGCGATATCAATAATAACTTGATAATGAATCATATGTCTTTTTCCTTCACTTACAAGAAAGAGAACAGGTTTCTTTTTATTATTATGCTTTTCAGATTTATAACGATAATCTTTATTATAGACATTTGAATGAAAATAACTTGACTCATTATTTTTAGTAGTGGTGTTTCCATTTGGATTTCTATTTCTGATCCTTTTAAGATATTGAACATTATCAAAGGTTTTCTTTGAAATTATTCCAGTGTGATGTTTGGACTCATAATATTGATTAAGTTCACCTGTGTTCTTTTTTCTACCAACTCCTAATATTTTAGAAGAATATGACTTTTGAGTTAACATATCCCCACAATACTTTTCATTTCTAAGAATTGATTCAATAGTGGTGCTTCCCCAGTACTCTTTACCTGATGGAGATTTAATATTTCTTTCATGAAGAAATTCAATTATTCTTGTCATCTTCCAATACGCTAAAAATAGACTATATATAGTTTTGATTACTTTTGCTTCTTCTTCGTAAATCACATATTTTTTATTAACAATCCTATAACCATATAACCTACTATCACAAAACTCGCCCTTTCTCATTAGTTTATCAAAAGTCCATCTAATATTTTGAGACAGACTTACTGAGATATCTTCAGCACACCCTGCAAGAACGGATAAAACAAAATCACTTGATGGGTCAAATGTAGAAATGTTTTCACTATCAAAAATAACTTCTATCCCAAGAGTTTTAAGAGAAGAAATTGTAGTTAGAGCATCAGTTATGTTTCTCGCAAACCTACTTATAGATTTCGTAAGAATCACATCAAAACCACCATACTTAGCAAGTTCTAACATAGCTTGAAAGCCTTCACGCTTAACACCAGTCTCACTAGACTTATCCGCATAGATACAAACTAACTTATATTTAGGATTACTTTCAACTTGTTTTCTTAGTTCATCAATTTGAAGTTCATAACTTGAGTCCTGGTCATCAATAGTTTTAGATACTCTAGCGTAGATAACTACCCTTTTAATGTCATCAGAAACAATAGCAGGGCAAGTGGTGAATGTTTTATTCATCATAACATATGACCTTTACATTAATAGCTTGTTTAGAAGAAGTATCTATAAATAACTTTTCATAAATAGGTGGTATTTCATTTAATAAAGCAATTTTACTAACAAGAACTTGTAATTGTTTTCCTTGAGAAATAACAAGAATAATCTCAGAAAAACTCGTAATAATTAAACCGAACATTATACGGATAATATTTTCATCATAAACAAAATCAATATTTTCTAACATAGATTTAACAGTAGAAGTAACTATAGAAGACTTAACTTTATTAGCGATATTTTCCTGAAAATACATTATTCTGTCTAAGATTTCTTCCTTTTCTTTAAGAGTAGCAATACCAGTTGGACTTGGAATACCTTTAAAAGATAAATAAATAATTATAGCTCGGCGAAATGTATGTTTTTTTATGAGATTTCGCCGCATCATAATGATAAAAACAGCCAAAACAAGCGATAGCTCGGCGAAATGTATGTTTTTTATAGAGATTTCGCCACCTTATCACATTTAAAATGAAAACATGATATAATTTGTTTAAGGAGAATTTAAAATGGGAATTATAATCGGCAGAGAACATGAAAAGGCAGAATTAAAAAGATACTATGAAGCCAACAGTCCACAACTAATAGCTATATATGGCAGAAGAAGAGTTGGTAAAACTTATTTTATAAATAATTTCTTTAATTTCAATTTTTTCTTTACTTGTACTGGAGCTCGCAAAGAAAGAAAAAACATTCAAATAAAGCACTTTTTGCAACAATTGGATAGTAAAGAAAATTGTTCAAGTTGGTCGGAAGCCTTTTGGTTATTAAGAGAAAAAATAAAAAACAGTTCAACAAGCGAAAGAAAAGTCATTTTCATAGATGAAATATCTTGGTTTGACACTCCTAAATCTGGTTTTATTCAAGCTTTTGAATATTTTTGGAATAGTTTTTGTAGCAATAGAGAAGATATTTTGTTTATTATATGTGGCTCTTCAACCTCGTGGATTATCAATAAAATATTCAAAAATGTAGGTGGTTTATATAATAGAGTAACTGGAAGATTAGCTTTTGAACCCTTTACTTTATATGAGTGTAATAAATATTTTGAGTATAGAAATGTTAATTTTACTAAATTAGAAGTATTGCAAGCCTATATGATTTTCGGTGGTATTCCTTATTACTTAAATTATTTCAATCACTTATTTTCTTTTACTCAAAATATTGATAGACTTTTATTCAAAAATAATTCTCCTTTAAAAGCTGAATACCAAGAATTATTTTGTTCACTTTTTGAAAATGACGAAAGATACCGCCAAATTATAGACATATTATCCAACAAAATATATGGATTAACTAGAAAAGAAATTGCTAATCTTTTAAAACATTCAGAAGGTGGTAATTTAACAGTTATGCTTCAAAACTTAGAAGCGTCTGGCATTATTCGCCAATATTCTAATTTCCCAAATCGTCAAAAAGATGCTATATATCAACTAATTGATAATTTTTGTTTTTTCTATAATAAAGTTATTAAAAATAATGATATAAACGATGAAAACTTTTGGTCTAATTATATAGATACTGGTAAATATTACAATTGGAGAGGTTATGCCTTTGAGATAGTATGCTTAATTCACACTAAACAAATAAAACTTAAATTAGGTATTTCAGGCATTTATACAACTGTATATTCGTGGAGAAATCAAAATTGTCAAATAGATTTAGTGTTCAAAAGAGCCGACAAAGTTTTTAATATTTGTGAAATTAAATATACTAATGAGCCTTATACAATAAACCAAGAAGATTTTGAAAATATCCATAATAAAATTAGAGAGTTTAGAACTGCTACTAAAACTTATTCAGCAATTTTAACAACTTTAGTTAGCATTTACCCATTAAATAGAAATAAATATTCAAATGTTATTGAAAGAGAAATAACTTTAGAAGATTTAATGAGTTTTTAAATTAACATGTATAAATAAATGCCAAACAAAAAGATGCCATTTAAACATAAAGACCGAATAAAATAATATTTGTATATAATTGCATAAATAGGAAAAAATGAACAACAATTCAGTTAAATTAGAAAGCAATAGATAAATTAAAAATATCTACTTACAATAGGAAGCAAACTTTCTATAAAACACCTAATCAATAAAAGTAAATATTGTTTATTTCTTTTTATAAACTCTCACATAATCAACTACAAAATCATAAGACTTATCTTTATTATTCTTATTAGGATTTCCACTCCAAAAAGCAGAGCCATCTAAGTTTAAACCCTCATTTATCTTAACATTGCCGGCAACATTTTCATTAGTTCCCGCTACTTCCACAGATAAAATAAGATACTCAGCCACTTGAGGAACATTTAAAATATGCTCCTTACCATCAGCATCACGATAAATAAAATTAGTTCGCCAAGTCTCATAACCATCAATATAAAATATCATTTCATTTTCATTCCATTCCAATCCATATCTATGAAAAGTTGAATACATATCTTCAACATAGTAGGTAGGTGAAGAACTACTCTTTAAATTATCAGTAAAGCTGTCTGCATGTAAAACATGAGTCACTTTATTACCAACAAAATCACCCAAATACAAATATGGAGATTCCATTATGTCAACCTCACAACCATCAGTTGCCGTAAATTGCTCATCATTATCAGAAAAAGAATTATTATTATCTGGCATCATCCAAAAAGCAGACCAAATACCCACCGCCTTTGGAGCTATTGCTCTTACTTCAAAATAACCATATGTTGTTGAAAACCCTTCATAGTTTTCACTACCAAAATCCCCATACGCTGTTGAAGTTTCAACCCAACCAGTCCACCAAGCATTATCTTTATATTCAGTTGTTATTATTAAATTACCATCGCTAACTTTAACCGCCTCAGAATGATAATAACCAGCTCTTCGTAAATTATTATCATCATCCATATTATTTATTTTCCATTTGGTAGTATCTAAAGTGTCAAACTCATCTGACCAAGATAACTCAAAAGTACTTAAATCAATAGAACTCTTGTTTGGAATACGCCTCCCTTGCAAAGAGATAAGCGAAAAAGTTAAAACAACCGCAAATAAAACCAATATCTCCACTCCTATAATTATCTTTTGTAATAATGTTGCCTTCATATTTTATTCCCTATTTAATTTTATAATATAATCTTAGTAATATGAATATATTTTTAAT
>JAISJY010000015.1 GCA_031261365.1 Caryophanales bacterium
TTCTAAATAAATACATCTATAACATTATATTGCATAGGATAAGTAAATAAAAAAGTTTCATAATAAACCTTTATTATTTGATTATCTAAAATATCTGGCTTGCTTATTTCAATTAGTTCTTTATTATAATATCTAGCTTTAATTAAAATTAATGATACAGGTTCACCACTAGGTAAATAATAATCCCATAACTCATTAGATTTTTTAATAAGTGAAACACTCATTTCATAAGCCTCTTCTATAGTTACAACATGTTTTTCCTCTTCTTTTGAAGAAGTACTATCAATAGCTTCATAATCTAAATTATTAGACTTTGCCTTTGTTTGATTACAACCAAAAAGAATTAATAAACTTAATATGCCAAAATACTTTATAAACTTTTTCATAAATTATTCTTTATTTAACCTCTTTATTAAAAACAACAGTTTTGTCTTTTAATGATATTTTACCAACCTCATAACCAAACTCTTTAAGTTCTTTTTTATAATTCAAAAATGAGTGGTCAATATCAAAACCTAAAATTGATTTAATCTCATCAAAGGTTAGTTTTATCGTGTCTTGTTTGCTATCTCGGACAAACTCCCAAAGTTTCTCGTATTTACTCATATTTTAATTTTTGTCTTCTAAAACTCGTGGTGGACGCTATAGGACTCGAACCTACGACCCCTTCCACGTCAAGGAAGTGCTCTCCCAACTGAGCTAAGCGTCCATTTAAAGGGAATATTACTCCCCTTTATTTTTCTTTTCTTCTTCTTTTTTTCTCTCGTAGTAATTCTTATAACCAACTTTTTCATTATCAGCAGTATCATATTTTTTACCACCAACAGCAATAATAGGTAATAAGAAAACAAATAAAACAACCGCAATACCAATTATTGGAGCTATCCAACTTTTATCAGAACCATCAATAAATGTTAAAACAGTATAAATAACCGCTACTGTAATTAAAACACCACCTAAAGTAACATTAAACTTCTTTGATAAAAAACCTCTACCAAATAAGCCATCTAATAAAATCAACACACCCCAAACTGCTGCCACAAAAGCAACACCTAAATTAACATTAAACCAAGTCATAGAATCTGGAATTATTATCTTTAATAACCAAGCCACCATTACCACTAATGGAGCTAACCACATCAAAACTGTTTTTAATAAATTCTTTTTCATATTATGTCCTTTCTATCTTAATATAATTGAATCTGAGACAGGAGTAATCTCTTGTCCATCTGCCAAAGCAATTTGACTATTATGCGTGAAATCCCTAACTAATCCTACTCTCACTTTAACAATATTACTACTTTCATTTGATAATAACAAAGTATAAATACCCGGTAATAAATCTGCTTTCTTACCAACTTTATAAGTAGTTCCTTTGGCTAATATATAATCTTTTTCATGAACAGTAACATTAGCATTATTTCCTTCATATAATTTATTATCAGTCGTATATCTAACTCCATCTTTAATATAAGTCTTTGGCTCTTTTCTCTTGCTTCTAATTAGTAAAAGAACTATTAAAACAATAACAATTAAAACCAAAACAACTCCAACAATACAAACAACTAAATTATCTTTAATCCATTCCAACATATTTACCTCCCTAATCCAAAATACCAGAAAAATAAGCTATTAAAGCAATAACAACTATCACAACCAAAACTATACCAACTACTAACAATACCTTTAAAGCAGAGACAGGAGTTTTAGCCACAACTTTATTGGTAACTCCATTAATAAAAAAGTTAAAATCTTTATTATTATATCTTACAAACCCCACAAATATAGGGACTAACAAATACTTATAAGACTGGTCAAAATGTGAAGTACTAAAAGAAAAACTACTAACAGTATCATAAGAATAACCAGATAAGATTAATCTCTTTATTTCAACTTCCATTGTTTTCTTAGCTTCATTCCAACAAGTTGGTCCATCTTTACTATATTGATTAGCCGAAAAACCAAATAAATAATCCTCTTTATAAGCAAAAGCATCATTAGTATAAAAAGGTTGCAAAGTATTAATAGTCTTTTGATCAATTTTAGAACCTGCCTGAACTAAAACATCATCAAAGAAATGAGTCTTAACACCACTAATATTAAAATATCTAATTCTTCTCTCTTGATGTCTATCCTTACCTGAACCAACCGTTACATAATAATACTTCCCTAAAGTGCCTTTATAAGGCGAAACAGTCCGAGAATCAAAAGTAAATGAAGGAGAATAAACACCACTAATATCATTAACAGTTACCCCTAATTTAAATAATTTAGGAGCAAAAAATCTTTTTCTAACAACTGTCAAATACGCCTTAACTGCTGAATCCTTATCTTTCTTAAAAGGAACAACATGAGTAGGCTTTTTACCAGACAACTCTTCTTTTTGTAAAACTAAACCTGTTCCACAATATGGACAATTCTTCCCAATATCTTTACTTGAAACTAATTCCTTAGCTCCACAATTAGGACATTGAACCGCTCTAATATCTTCTTCCCATTTGGTTTCTTTAACAAATAAAGTACTAAACTCTTCTTCCGCTTTCTTATTTGATTTTATTTCTTTTCTATATTCACAATGGGAACAAAACAAAGAAGATGTCGCTGGGTCAAACTCTAAATTAGCCCCACAACTTGGACATTTCTCATTTTGAGTACCACTCGTTTCTTCCGAATATAGAACATCTTCCTCTGCCATACTAAGCTATTTTCTCTCCGCAATCTGGACAAAACTTCGTGCCAGGAGTTACTGCTTTACCACATTTTGGACAAGAAGCATTTAAACTCTTACCACAACTTGGACAGAACTTAGCTCCAGCTGTAACCGTTTCATGACAATGCGGACAAGTTAACCCCATTGGTTTACCACATTTACTACAGAATTTAGCAGTTACAGGGTTAGGAGTACCACAACTAGGACAATTAGCCATCGCTTCTTGCCGAGGTTGATTCATACTATGAAAAGCCCCACCCATTGCTTGACCTGCTCCTAAACCAACTCCCATTCCCATCATACCACCAACAGTACCAGGATTTTTAGCTGCTTCTCTTAAAGCATCAGCCTGAGCTAAAGTTACTTCAACATCAATATTACCTCTTCTAAATCCAGCTGCTGCATTTTGATCTAATGCCTTTTCTAATTCTGGAGGTAAAGAGAAGTTTTCAAAATTGAAAGCTGTTAAAGATAACCCGTATTCTTTAAATTTAGGTTGTAAAACTTTCCGAACTATTTCTCCTAATTCCAATAAGTTTCCAGCCATTTCCCCAATAGATAAATTAGCTTCCCCTAAAGCATCACTAATATTAGTAACCAATAAAGATTTTAACCAACCTACTATAGCATCTGTCGTATAAGAAGCACCTGTAGATGATATTTCCTTCATAAAATCACCAGGGTCAATAACTCTAAAAGCATAAGAACCAAAACCTCTAATCCTAATTAAACCATATTCCTTATCTTTGAAGATGATAGGATTTTGAGTACCCCATTTTTGATTAACAAATTGCCGAGTATTAACAAAATAAACATCACTCTTAAAAGGACTTTCAAACCCATATTTCCAACTCATTAATTTGGTTAATAAAGGAACATTATTAGTATCTAATGTATAATATCCCGGTAAGAAAACATCCGCAATTCGTCCTTTGTCAACAAAAATAGCTGCTTGACTTTCTCTAACAGTTATTTTACTACCTTTACTGATAAAATCATTTTTAATGTTATATGTATACTTTTGTACAATAACATTGCTCGTTTGAGCTGAATCTGTCCACTCAATAACTTTTAATAAACCCATACTTAATTTCTCCTTTACCTATTAATAAAACATAGTGTTTATATTACCATCGTGACCATCGAGCGTTATTTGGACAACACTGCCATTTATAATTGTTAACATCGGAGCTACATGCCCAATATCTAAATCATACAAGACAGGAATATTCAAATCACCTAAATATTTTTTATATACCTGTTTGAGAGATAAACCCTCTATCGTTTGAGGTTTCAAAGCCCTACCAATTACTATTCCATTTAAGTTTTCCAACCAACCATTTAATTTGAATAATTGGAGAGTCCTTGCTATTCCAAAAACATTTAAATCACAGGCCTCTAAAAATAGTATAACACCATCTTTACTATATTTGTGCTTAAATTCCTTAAAATTATCAAATTTACTCCCAACAATGTATTGTAAACAGTCCATACAACCACCTATTATGCGACCTGAAAGTTCTAAATGAGTAGATTTTCTTAAACTCTTCCAAACTACTTTGCGAGTTGGATGAAGGGTTGCCAAAGGATTTTCATCATGCTCTTTACTAACATCAACATATCTTTCAAAATTATCTTGGTCAAATTTCTTACCTCTTACTAACTTTAAAGCAACATTATTTTGTTTATGCCAAGGTTGCATTCCAAAACTATTAAAATTAGGTCCATAAATAGAAGCAACATCACTAACCGTTGTTAACATAAAAGAAAGAAAAGTATTATCAGAAAAGCCCATAAAATATTTAGGAGGATATTTAGCTAATTTCTTAAAATTAAGATAAGGTAAAATCTCATATTCAAGTTCTCCCCCACTAAAAGCCATTAAAAAATCAATTTTACTATTCTTATAAAAATCAACAAAATCTTTGGCTCTTGATTTAGGAGAAGCACTAGCACCTAAGTGTTTACTAAAAACTTGAGAAGAAGGAATAATACTATAACCTAATTCTTCAAAAGCCTTTTTAGCACTATTATATTTAGCTTCATAAATAACACTCGTGATACCAAAACTTGGAGCTACAACTCCAATATTATCACTAACATTTAAGAAATTAGGGTATTTCATACCTCTTTATATAATTCCACGCCTAAAACGCCTTCAACCTCTTCTGTTAAAATAACTTCTATTCCATCCTTTAAAGTATTATCAATTAAAAGGCAATCAACACATGCTCCTTGCATTCTAATATAAACTATTCCATCTTTAAAAGAGACAAATTCAACATCGCCTCCGTCTCTAACTAAAAAAGGTCTAATCTTTTCTAACTTCTCTATAATTTTTTTCTCTTGTTCTGTCATACACCACATATTATATCATTTTTTCATTTTGATGCTATAATTCATTGTATGAATGTTGAAAAATATAGGATTGGGGAAGCAGTTGAAGGCACTATAAAGTCAATATTAAGTTATGGAGTCTTTGTCGCTTTAGATGATAATGAAACAGGTTTTATTCATATCTCTCAAATAACTAACAAATTTGTCGCTGATATTCATGATTATTTAAATGTTGGAATGAAAGTAATTGCTAAAATTATAGAAATTGATAAAATAAAACAACACTTGAATTTGTCTTTATTACAAGCAACAAATCTTAAAAAAATAAGATACAATCGAGTTAGCCTTAAACCCTATACTTATAAGGCTACCAAACTAGCTAACATCTTCAATGATGTCTTAAAAAACAGTAATGAAATTATATGCAAAAATATGAAGGAAGGTAAAATGATAAAAACAGAATTAAAGTATGCCGATATTAAAGAAAATGACTTAATTAAATATCAAGGCAAAATCAACGAAGTTCATAAAATGATCCAAGACAAAACAGGTAAAGGTAGTGATTTTTTAGGTTGGAAAGATTGGCCTCTTAACTATGATAAAAATGAAATAGAAAAGATTAAACAATCTGCTTTAAGAATCCAAGAAACAAGTCAAGTCTTAGTAGTTTGTGGTATTGGTGGCTCTTATTTAGGAGCCGTTTCTGGTATTGAATTATTAAAAGGAATAATACCAAACAAAGATATTGAAATTATCTATTTCGGTAATACTTTTTCTTCTCTATATGTTAGCCAAGTCTTAGATTATTTAAAAAATAAAAGTTTTTCTGTCAATGTTATTTCTAAATCTGGAACCACGACTGAAACAAGTATTGCTTTTAGATTATTAAAACAATTATTAAAAGAAAAATATGGTGAGGATTATTATAAAAGAATATATGCTACCACTGATAAATACAAAGGAACTTTAAAAGCAGAAGCTGATTTAAAAGGTTATGAAACTTTTACTATTCCTGATGATATTGGAGGCAGATTTTCCGTCTTAACAAGTGTGGGCTTATTACCTTTTGCCTCTGCTAAATTAGATATTGAACAAATACTTTTAGGAGCTCAAAAAGCACGAATAGATTTACAAAATAGTAACATCTTAGAAAATGAATCTTATAAATATGCGGTCGCTCGATATATCTTATTAGAAAAAGGTTATAAAAGTGAATTATATGTAACTTATGAACCACATTTAGCGAAGTTTTCAGAATGGTTAAAACAATTATTTGGAGAATCTGAGGGTAAAGATGGCAAAGCTTTATTACCTGATTCTGTTTTATTCTCTACCGATTTACACTCTCTAGGGCAATTTATTCAAGATGGTTCTAAAATGTTATTTGAAACTAACATTCGTTTTGAACAACCATTAAAAGATATAATTATACCTAGTGATAATGAAAATCTTGATAACCTTAATTATTTACAAGATAAAAGTCTTAACTATGTCAATGAAAAAGCCTTTTTAGGAACTCTTTCAGCTCATTATGAAGAAGGCAAAGTCCCTAACATTATCTTATCTGCTCAAGAAATAAATGAATTTACTTATGGTTATTTAGTCTATTTCTTTTTTATCAGTTGTGCTACTTCAGCTTATTTATTAGATGTAAATCCTTTTAATCAACCTGGTGTAGAAATTTATAAAAAGAAAATGTTTGAACTTTTAGGAAAACCCAAATAAATATGCCATTTGAAGTATTACTCTCTTTCTTTATTTTAGCAACTTTAACAACATTTATTATTGGAATGTTAACAGTTTTTAGTTCGAGTAATCAAAAAATTGCTTTGTTCTTTTTAAT